>JAEUAF010000711.1 GCA_019695485.1 Sorangium sp. | reverse complement strand
CTTTCGGCGCCTTGATCCTGTGCGGGCGCCGCGGCGCCGAGGCAGTTAGCTACGAGGACTTGGCGGGCATCGGCCGGCGTCACCCGGCGCCGGCTTTGGCGTTCTCCTTCTTTCTGTTGTCGCTGGCCGGCGTCCCACCCACGGCGGGTTTCTTCGGAAAGTTGTATGTGTTCAGCGCGGCCGTGGATTCGGACCTATACGTCCTGGCCATCGTTGGCCTGTTGAACAGCGTGCTCGGCGCCTACTATTACCTGCGGGTGATGGTTTACATGTACATGCGTGAGCCGGCACCCGGAGCCGCCATCGCCACCCCGATGCGTTCGAGCATGGTGACCGCGGCGATCGTGATTGCCGCGCTGTTCGTGATTGGCATCGGGCTACTACCCAACTTCTCCCTGGAACTTGCGACGGCTGCCGGCCTCAAGATCGGCGGCTGACTTCAGCATCGTTCGGTATGGCGATTGCTTGATGAGCGGTCGCTCTCCATGGAG
The DNA here is from genome assembly GCA_019695485.1 of Sorangium sp. Taxonomy (GTDB): domain Bacteria; phylum Myxococcota_A; class Polyangia; order Polyangiales; family Polyangiaceae; genus PMG-095. The sequence continues at coordinate 10,758 of JAEUAF010000711.1, read as the reverse complement.
ATCCTTGCCATGCCCCAATTTCGGCCTCTTTCCGCGTCGCTGAACGCGCTTCGTTTGCAGCGGGCTGCCACCAGAGTTGGCAGCTGCTGCCTGCTCTTCGGGCTTCTTGGTGCGGGGTGCAAGCGTTCCACTCCCGAGTCGGGGCCTTCTGCCGCGGCCTCGGGGGCGCAGGGCTTACCGGCGCCGGTGGCGTCCGGCATTCCGCTACCGGTCGACGCTATTTCTCGCATTGTGAACCCCGAAGGCGCAAAGGTCTACGCGGGGCCCGCGGGGAGCGTGCACGGCGTGGTGACCGTGACCGGCGACGCGCCGCCCGAGCTCCCGGACGTACTCGCGCAGATCAAGGACGAGTGCGCACCCGCCCGTGAAGTCTACGGTCGTGCGTTTCGTGAAGGCGCCGGTCGCACGCTAGCGGACGTGCTCGTCGCGGTGACCGGCTACGACGGCTACGTTCCGGCTCAGCATTCGATCGTTCATGTCGACGGGAGTGCGTGCGCGTGGTCGACGCGTACCTTGGCGCTCACGCTCGGTCAGCGCATCGACATCGTTTCGAAGGATCACAAGGCTTACGCGCCCGACCTCCTCGGCGCGAAGATGCCCGCTCAGATCTTGGCGCTGCCCGGTGGCAGCGGCAGCTCGCTGTATGCGGATGCGCCGGGCCGCTACCTGCTGGTCGACAGTTTGCGGATCTACTCGCGCGCCGACGTGCTGGTGATGAAGTACGCGACCTTCGATGTGACAGGCCTCGACGGCAAGTTCAACATCGAGCGCATCCCCGCCGGGCGTGTCACCCTCAGCGCGCTCTTGCCCGGGACCGGACAGACCTTTCAGCGCGTGATCGACATTCAGCCGAGCCGTCCGCTCGAAGTGAACATCGAGATGCCCTTCGACGCCGCCAAGTATCGCGAGCAGGTCGAGGAAGCGAAGAAGGCCGAGGCCGCCGCGAAAGCTACGGCTGCCGCGAAGGCTGGCGGAGCCGTCCCGAGCGCACAGCCCGCCTCATCCGCACCGCATTGAACGCCAGAGCCGCGCATTGTGCGCCACAGCCGCGCATTGTGCGCCAGGATCGGCGGAGGCGCGCTCGGTTTACGCGCCTCCCGCCTTTTCTTGAGGGGACTCGCCTCGGTTCGAGCTAGGCGTTGTACGCGCGTGAGCTGACGTGGCCGCCGCGACCCGTCCAATTGGTATGGAAGAACTCGCCGCGCGGCTTGTCCAAGCGTTCGTAGGTGTGGGCGCCGAAGTAGTCGCGCTGCGCCTGAATCAGGTTGGCCGGCAGACGCTCACGCCGATACCCGTCGAAGAACGCGAGGGCCGAGCTCATCGCGGGCGTCGGCACGCCGGCGTTGATCGCGTGCCCCAACGTCCGACGCCAGCCAGCCTGCGCCTCGCGCATCGCGTTCTGAAAGAACTCGTCGAGCAGCAAATTCTCGAGCTCAGGCTGCTTGTCGAAGGCCTTCTTGATATCACCGAGGAAGCGACTGCGAATGATGCAGCCGCCTCGCCACATCAGCGCGATCGACCCGAAATTCAGGTCCCATTTGTACTCACGGCTCGCTTCGCGGAGCAGCATGTAGCCCTGGGCGTAACTCACGATCTTCGAAGCGTAGAGCGCTTGCTCGACGTCTTTCACGAACGCCCGCTTATCGACGCTCAGCGCGGCCGTAGGACCGCCGATCTTGGCGGCGGCGCGCTTGCGCTCGTCCTTCAGCGACGACAGCGCGCGCGCAAAGACGGCCTCGCCGATCAACGTTACTGGCATACCGAGATCGAGCGCTGAGTTACTGGTCCATTTGCCAGTGCCCTTCTGGCCGGCGGCGTCCAGAATCTTGTCGAGCAATGGCTTGCCGTCTTCGTCGCGGGCAGCGAAGACGTCGCGCGTGATTTCGATCAAGTAGCTGTCGAGCACGCCCTTGTTCCAAGTGTCGAATACCTCGTGGAGCTCTTCTGCACCGAGGCCGATCCCTTCCTGCAGAAGCTGGTACGCCTCCGCGATGAGCTGCATGTCTCCGTATTCGATGCCGTTGTGCACCATTTTGACGTAGTGCCCCGCGCCGCCGGCGCCGACCCAGTCGCAACACGGTGCGTCGTCCACGCGAGCCGACACGCTTTGCAAGATCTCCTTCACATGGGGCCACGCTGCCGCATCACCCCCGGGCATGATCGACGGCCCGCGGCGCGCCCCTTCTTCGCCGCCCGAAACACCAGTGCCGATGAAGCGGAGACCCTTCTTCGAGAGCGCCTCGAAGCGTCGCTGACTGTCGGAGAAATGAGAGTTGCCGCCGTCGATGACGATGTCTCCAGGCTCGAGCAGCGGCGTCAATTGGTCAATGACGGCGTCCACCGGACTTCCGGCCTTCACCAAGATGAAGACGCGGCGTGGCTTTTTCAGCGAGGCCACGAGCGCCGTGAGGTCGTGATGGCCGAGGACCTTCGAACCGCGCGCGGTCGTCGAAAGGAATTCGTCGGTGACGCTCGCCGTGCGGTTGTAAACCGACACGGTAAACCCGTGATCGTTCATGTTCATCACGAGGTTTTGGCCCATCACGGCCAAGCCGATGAGCGCGATATCTGCGCGGGGTTCGGACATTCTGTGCTCCTCTGGTTGAAACGCGTCGGGCCGTGCCCGCTCGAGAGTGGAGAGAGCATAGTCAGCGAAGCGAAACGCGCCAACTCGACTAGTGCAGCGCGAGTGAGATGAGGGCAACTTTTTCGGCGCTGCACAAGCGCTGCACTAGGCGCTGTGGAGCAGCGCGGGGTCTGGGGCACAGCCCCTGCGAGACAGATTCCAGTGCGGCGCATGCCCGCGCAGCGGGACGATCGCGAAGCGACTGTTGACCTCAAGTCACACGCGGTGCACTAGGCGGTCGGCGCTCTGTCGTGGTTAGTTAGGTGAGCGATCTTTTTTCGCCGCTGTACGACCTGGCTTCAAAGCGGGACGCGCGGCTTGGGCCCGAAAGCACCACCGGGCCGCTGAGCTCGACTACTCCGACGCCCCGACCCACGCGGCGCGCGCTTCGGCACCAAGTGTGCGCCCAAGCAAGTCTCGAAATACGGCGAGCGTCGCGGGCTTCGGCACGGCTGCGGGCGTAGGTGGGCTCAGGAGCAGCGCCTCGAACTCGGCGCGGTTGCGAGTCAAATCGGCGACTACCAGCGCGACCACCCAGGCGTCGGCGTCGCTCGGATCCGCAGCCCAGGCGAGCGCGGCTTCGGCGTGCGCGACGGACAGCGCACCGCGCCCGAGCGCTTGGATCGCGAGCTCACTCGGCGCCATGCGCAAGCGTTCCCGCGCGGAGCGTGCGCGCTCGAGATCGTCTTGGTCGAGTGCGCGCTCGAGCGCCAGTTTCGCGTCACCGGCGCCGAGCGCGTCGAGTTCGCGTTGGGCGCGCAACTGGCGCGCGGGCTCGGCGTGGCGAACGCCAAAGGCCTTCAGCGCTTGCAGCGCCTCGCGCGAGCCCGGTGCGCTCGCCAAGATCCCGTCCAGCCAGCGGCGCGCCGTCGGTAGATCCCCGAGCGCCTCGGCATACTCCACCACGAGCAGCGACAGCTCGACAGAAGTCGGATCGTAATTTGCCGCTTGGCGAGCCGCTTGCAAGGCCTCGTGCGCGCGCGCGCGATGCGCGGAGCAGCGCGCGATGGCGGCCCAGGTGTGGCTCGAATAGGCGTCGAGTTCGAGGGCGCCTTTGAAGCGCTGCTCTGCTAAATCTTGGGCGTGGTCGCCCGCCGACTCGGAGCGCGCGCAATACAAAGCGCCCAAGCGCGCCAGGATTTCCGCTGACTCGGGGTCCTCGCGAGCGGCGGACTCGAATGCGAGAATGGCGCCGTTGCGATCGCCCCGCGCTTCGAGCTCCACGCCGCGCGCGTAGGTGGCGTAAGCTTCGGCCGAAATCGCGTGCCCCTCGCGTTCGATGCCGCTCTCGATGCGCGTCACCGTGCCGCGTGTGAAGCTGCAACCGGCCGGGATCAGGCACAGCAGGCCAGTGAGTAACCATCGAATCGGCGTCATGCGTGAAGCAGTTCTCCGAACGCCGCGAGCAGCGCATCGTTTTCGACCGGCGCGCCCACGGTCAAGCGTAGTTGATGTGAGAGTCTCCCGCCGCGAGGGTGAAAGCTGCGCACCAAGATGCCGCGCTGCTTCAAAGCGTCGAACCAGTCAGCGGCAGGGGTGGCTGTCTGGACCCACAAGAAATTGGCCTGGCTTGCTGTGACTCGGAACCCAAGCTCTGCGAGCTTTGCGCTGAGCCGCGCGCGCTCTCGGACCACTACTTCGACCGTAGCCTTGAGCTCTCCGGCGAGCTCGGTGACGGCGAGCGTGGCCAGGGCTTGCGAAGGGCTCGAGAGATTGTAGGGCAGCCGGACCTTGTCGAGCTCGCGCACGAGCGCGGGCCGCGCAATCAACCAGCCGACACGCAGCGCGGCGAAGCCCACCTTGGAGAGCGTGCGCAAGATCGCGACGTTGGGGTGCTGGCGATAGAGGTCGAGCTGGTTGCCGTCTGCGTAGTCGACATACGCCTCGTCGATCACGACCAGCGAGCGGGGCAGGGCTTCGATCAGCGTCACGATACGGCTTCGCGACAGCAGATTGCCAGTCGGGTTGTTGGGGCTCGCGATGAACACGAGGTTCGGCTCTGTCACGCGCACCGCAGCCCGAATCCCGGACTCGGAAAGATCCCAGTCGGCGTCGAGCGGCACCTCGAGCACGCGCTGCCCGCGCACACGCGCGCTCATCTGATACATGACGAAGGTCGGCGTGGTCGTGAGCACCACGGGCGCGTCGTGCTCGGCTTTGGGTGACGAGAGCGCGGTCAGCAGCAGCGCGATCAATTCGTCGCTGCCCGCGCCGGCCACCACCTCTGCGGGGGTCACGCCCGAGTGCGCAGCGAGGGCCGAGCGCAGCGCCCGAGCCGCGGGATCGGGATAGCGGCGCCAGGCGGTTTCGGCGCTCACCTCCAGGAGGCGAGCCTTGGCGCGCTCGGACAGCAGGTCGGGGGCTTCGTTGGAATCGAGCCGGATCGCGTAATCGCCGGAATGGGGCGCGTACGGCGTCAGGTCACGGAGCTCGGGGCGAAGCAATTCGGCGAAGGGAAACTCTCGCATGTAGCGGGCGGAGTAGTATCACTCTGTTCCGCCCGGGAAGGCGACCCTCCCATGAGTTTTGACGAGATTTGGGGCCAAGACCCCGCCATAACGACCCTGACGCGAGCCCTCGAAGGCGGCCGCCTCCACCACGCCTATCGCTTCGAAGGGCAGCGCGGGGTCGGCAAAGAGATGGCGGCGCTCCGCTTCGCCCGCGCGTTGGTCTGTGAACGCGGTGGGCTTGGCTGTGGCGACTGCTCGTCCTGTCGCCGAGCCATGACGATGAGCGAAGGCGAGCCACACGTCCCGGTGCATCCCGACGTGGTGCTCGTGGGACGGGGACTTTACCGGAGCGTCACCGGTCAGGCGGAGGCGACCGGGATCGGCGTCGAGCAGATCCGGCGCGTGGTTCTGGAGCGCGTCGGGTTTTCTTCGCACGAGGGGCGAGCCCTGGTGTTCATCGTGCGGGACGCCGACGAGCTCACCGTGCAGGCCGCCAATTCACTGTTGAAGACCTTGGAAGAGCCGCCGGCGCGCACTCACTTCGTGCTGCTTTCGAGTCGCCCCAATCGCCTGCTCGACACCATCCGATCGCGGACGCTGCCGGTGCGCTTCAGCCCACTCTCCGAGACGGTCCTCAAGCGCATCCTGCAACAGCACGGGAAGAACGTAGAGGTGGCGGCCTTCGCAGAGGGGAGCGCAGCGCTCGCGCTCGAATTGTCCGACGAAGATTCGCTCAATGAGCGGGAGGCGTTCGTCGCTGGGGTTCAGGCCGCACTCGAGTCCAAGGACTTTTCTGCGGCGATCAAGTTCGCCGAGGCTCAAAAAGGCGACCGCGACGCGCTCAAGGCCGACCTTTCATTCCTAGCCCAACGCCTGGCCCGCAGTGCACGCGAACGCGGGAAAGAGAACGAGTCCCACTTGGAGCGCTGCGCCAGACGCCACGCCGTCGTGCTGTCTGCCATCAACGAGATCGAACGCAACGTGCAATCGGCGCTGGTGTTGGAGGTCATGCTGCAAGAGCTGCGGCACCTCTGACCCGAGCGGCTCAGCGTGGCGTGAGCGCTGCGTGCAGCGCGATGGCCTTGGCTTCCACCGCGTCCAGCGAATCCCCGAAGAGCGCTGAAATCACCGCGCCGGTCACGCCGAGCCGCGACAAGGCCTTCGCCGCCGCATCCCCGATGCCGCCGATCGCCACCAGCGGGATGCGACTCGCTTTCGCGAGCCGGCTGGCGACGGCGAGGGCTTCGAGCCCGACCGCTGATTCGGCGTCGCTTTTCGAGCGCGTTGGGAAGATTGGCCCGAACGCGACATACGCGGGGCGCTCGTCGAGCGCGATCTCGAGCTCCTGTAGGTCGTGGGTCGAGATGCCGATCCGAAGCGCGGGCGCGAAGCGTCGCACCGCCGCAACGGGCAGGTCGTCTTGACCCACGTGGACCCCATCTGCTCCCGCCAAGAGCGCTAGATCTGGCCGGTCGTTGTGGAAGAGTAAGGTGCCCGCCGCGCGGCACAATGGCAAAAGCCCCTCCAGCAGCTCGAGTGTTTCCTTGGCGGACGCATGCTTGGCGCGGAGTTGCAGGAACTCGGGCCGCACCCGCAGCACCCGCTCAGCGAACGCCAGCGCGCCGAAAGTCGAGCTCGAAAGGGCATCCAGATCGACGATGGGATAGAGACCTGCCACGTGTTCGTGGCCGAGCGTAGCCCGCTCCGGCGAGGCGCGCTTGTTCCCAACGCCGCATGGCACTAAAAGAGCATGCATGTTGGTGATCCGGCGTCGAGGACAGCAGTCATCCCCTGGCATTTGGGCGAACGGGTTCGCCGGGGCTTCCGCCGCCGCCTCACTGGTTCTCGCGCTCGGCTGTGCCGGAGCAGGCCGGCACGTTGCGACCGAGCCCGGTGCCGACGCTGAGAATGCCCCGAGCAGCAACAAGGCCCCGCCGAAGCGCGCGGGCGCTGCCTCCGCCGAGCCCGAGGAGGTCGCTAGCGAGAAGGGGTCGAATACCCCGAGCGCCGAAGCCAAGGCAGCGAACGAGCCGCCCCCAGCTCCGGCGTACGATCAGACGTTGGTGCGGGCCGCGATCGATCGCACCGCGGCGGCTCCCGACGAGCGTGGCCGCCTAGGCCTCCGCTTGGCGATCGTCGATCAAGGCCCCGACGCGCCGTGGCTCGTCGCGATCGTCAATCGCGGAACCGAGCCGGTGCGTGTGTTGCCTGATCTGCGCACTCTGTCGCTCGAAATCAGCGCGCCGAAGAGCGATGAGCCCCCGCCCAAGACTGCGTGGCACAAGCCCGCTCCCAAGCCCACGCTCTGCACGCTGCCGCGCGGCATCTTTCCGAGTGAAGAGGACGGCACACTGGAGACCGCGTTGGAGCCTGGGGAAGGGGTCGTCGACTCCTTCGACCCGCGCCTCTACTGCCTGCCAACCGCAGGCAAATCCCCGCTGGTTCCCGGGGCGAGCGTGACCGCGCGCCTCGGCTGGCCCGACAAGACCAAGACCGTTTGGGAGAAGGGTAAGCGCACGCAGCGCCTCCTCGAACAGTCCGCACCGTTCGTCGCGCGGCGTGCCATGCCCGCGGGGTCATTGCCCGCGCTGTCGCCGCCTCCGAGCACCGCCAAGGTCGAGAAGAGTAACGATAGCGCGAGTGAGTTTCCGAAGAGCGATGCGGAAGCGGTGAAACAGCTAGTCTCCACCAGCATCACGCTAGGCTCGGAGTATCAAACCAAGAAGCCCGAGGCCAGCGTCGAGCCGCTCGAGCTAGTGCTGACACGCGGTTCCGATGCGTCCACCGAGCGAGACGCGACCATCAGCGTGTCACTCGTCAACCACAGCAAGAAAGCCGAGCGCCTCTTCTTTCGGCGCGAGTACATTAGCTATGAGATCTCGGGCCCCGCCGGGCTCGTTGCGTGCGAGCCAGGGCCCGACAACCGCGCGCCCGATCGCTTGAGCATGACCACCCTGCGCCCCGGGGGCCGGATCAGTGCCGTAAGCCGGCTGATCGAGCTTTGCCCGCAGGATGCGATGCGCAGGCCGGGGCTATATCTCGTACAAGGGCGCTATGACGGGGTTTCGAACCCCGATCCGCAAGCACCGGCGACCTTCGCCGGGCGCGTGACGAGCCATGAACCCGTGGTGATCCGCGTTCGAAGCGGCTGGGGTGATTTGCCAGCGCAGCGCGAACCCCTGCGCGTCCGTGTAGGCACGCCGTAACCGCCCCGGTGAAAGCCGTGATAGGCTCCTAGTCGCATGTGCCAACGATGGTGCTCCTGGGTCGCGCATGGCGCCCGGGGAAGAGCGAGGGACTGAGGGGCGCGAGTCATGGCGGCCGAGCCCTACAACGTTGGTACGGTCATCGATCGACGCTACCGGTTGAAACGCGAAATTGCTCGCGGCGCAGCGGGGGTGGTGTACGAGGCCGAGCATATTTACACCGGGCGCGCCGTGGCCCTGAAATTGCTGACAGCCGCGCATCTCAACGTCGAGGAGACGCGCTTGCGGCTCTTACGCGAAGCGGCGGCAATGGCCACTGTGCGCCACCCGGGGGTCGCGCAAATCTTGGACGCGGGAGAGATCGAGACGGTTGGCCCCTACGTGGCCATGGAACTGCTCGAAGGGCGCACCTTGCAAGGCATCCTCGCCGTGCGCCAGCGCATCGGGGTGCACGAGACCGTGCAGATCGGTCGGCAGATCTGCGAAACGCTGGCCGCCGCCCACGCGCGCGGCGTGATTCACCGCGACATCAAGCCGAGCAATCTGTTCGTCGCGCGCGACGACACTGGGCGTGAGGTCACGAAAATCATCGACTTTGGGATCGCCAAGGTTAAAGCCGATCAGCGCAAATTGACGCTGCACGGCGCCGTGCTCGGCACGCCAGAGTACATGGCGCCCGAGCAGATGATGGGTCAGTCGGACGTCGATGCGCGAGCCGATGTCTATTCTGTCGGCGCTACGCTTTACGAGTGTTTGAGCGGTCAAGTGCCGTTCGACGGCAACTACGCAGAGGTGCTGCTGAAGTCCGCGACGCAGCCCTTGGCCTCGATTCGCGCAAAGAACCCGACAGTGCCTGCCGAGCTCGTCGCCCTGGTCGAGAAAGCGTTGGCGCGTGATCCCGCGGATCGCTACCCAACGATGACTGCGTTCGCCGAAGCGCTGGTTCAGCTGCAAATTCCGGATACGGGCGCTTCTCTGCTCGGTCTGCGGCCTCCGCGCCCCATTTCGCGGGTGAATTTGCCCGCCGCCAAACCCCAGCTGGCGGTGATTGGCGCGCAGCCCCCCGCGCTACCGGTGGACCAGCGGCGCCGCTTCGGACGCGCGCCCTACGTGACCCCTGTGCGCATCATGCGGCCCTCCGGCAAAGTGATCGAGGGGCGCAGCGAGGACGTCTCCGTGGGCGGGCTCTTGGCGGTGATCGGCTCGCCGTGCGAAGCGGAGGAGCAGGTCAAGGTGCGCTTTGCGCTGCCCGGAACTGGCAAGCTGGTGGACATCGCCGCGCGGACCAAGTGGGCGCGCAACACGCGCGGCACGGAGGCGGTGGGTCTCGAGTTCATCCAAGTCACGCCGGAAATTCACGCGGCCATCGAAGAATACGTGATCTCGATGGGTGGGCTCTAGTCCCTCGGCGAGTGGCTAGTTAGGCCGCTACTTGCCTTGCTTCTTGCGAAGCTCGGCGAGCTCCTCGAGGTTTGTCTTGGCGCGCGGATCCTCGGGGTCGATGCTGAGCGCGCGCCGAAATGCCTGCTCCGCTTCGTCGTAGTGACCGCGGCGAGCCTCGGCGGTGCCCAGGCTGAGCCACGCGGTTCCGAGCTTGGGGTCCAAGCGCACCGCCTGCTTGGCTTGATCGGCCGCGCGCGCGAAATCGCCAGTCAATAGCGCCGCGTAGGACAGATTCGCGCGGAATGTGGCGCGCGTCGGGTCGATCTCCACGGCGCGCCCGAGTTCGACCACGGCCTTGTCGATGGTGCTCTCGGCGAGATAAGCGGTTCCGAGGTCGCTGTGTGCGCGCGCGTCGTTCGGTGCCAGCGCGACGGCTCGCCGATAGGCTTGAATGGCATCGTGAACCTGGCCGATCAGCAAGTAAGCCGTGCCAAGGTTGCGCTGCCGATCGGCCGTGTTGGGATCGAACTCTGCGGCGCGGTGTAGATGCGGGATAGCTTCCACCGGCTTGCCCGTTGCGATCAGCGCGACTCCGAGCGCGGACTCGGCTTCCGGATCGGCAGGTGAGAGCGCCGCCCCGCGCGCGAGTGTCGCCACAGCGTCGTCCCCTTGACCCAAGATCAACAGCACGCGGCCGTGCTCGACTTCGACAGCGCCGTAGTCCGGATTGTGCGCGTGCAACTCTTCGAGTCGCTTGAGGAGGCTCAAAATCCGCGGGTTCTTCGGGGCCGCGGCATAGTCCGTGGGAATGTTCGTCTCGGCGAGCTCGACCCGCAGCAGGCCCAAGCGCGGCGCCGGATCGTTCGGAGCGAGGCGCAGTCCACGTCGATACTCAGCTTTCGCGCGCGCCAGTTCATCCGCGAAGTAAGCCTGATCGCCCGCGTAAAGCGCTCGATCGGCGGCGTCGGTCGTGCCTCGGGCGAGCCCGCCGGCGAGCGTGGGGGCTGCCGGAGTCGTCGCAGCGAGAGCCGCGCTCGGTTGTGCTGCCTTCGGCGGGCCCGAGCTCGCGGCGGGTGCGTTTGGCAAGGCCGCG
>JAEUAF010000706.1 GCA_019695485.1 Sorangium sp. | reverse complement strand
CCCAGCGCCGATCGTCCCGCACGGAGAGCCCGGCGGTCGCGAGCACGAGGAACCCCAGCCCGCACGTGAGCGCCACCACCGCATAGCCCATGCCCGCAAGGCCTAGGCCCACCGGCAACAGACTCACGAAGACGAGAGCCAGCGAGTAGATCGCGATCTCGACCTTCGTGCGGCGGATCCCGTGGGCGACGGACAGAACGCGCAGGCCAGCACGGGCGTATTCGTCCTTGCGAAAGATGGTGATCGCGAGAAAATGCGGAAGCTGCCAAACATAGAGCAACGCGAATTCGAGCCACGCCAGGCGCTCGAGGGAGCCGCGCGCGCTCGCCCACCCAATCAGCGGGGGCAACGCGCCGGGCACTGCACCGACGAACAACGCCAAGGGGGTGACCTTCTTCAGCGGCGTGTAGGCCACGACATAGCTAATCAGCGCGGCCGCGGTGAGTAGCGCAGCCAGCCACCCAACGAACCCAAACAACAACGCGAGCCCGACGCTGCCAGAGGCGGCGCAAAAGACCAGCGCTGCCTGCGGGGTGAGTCGGTGAGTGGGCAATGGACGCACGCGCGTGCGCGACATCAAGGCGTCGGTCTCGCGCTCGATCACCATGTTGAGGCCATTGGCGGCCGCCACCACCAGCGAGGTGCCGCTGAGCGCCGCCAACAGTCGCCACAAGCTCGGGCTGCCGGGCGCCGTGAGCGCGCCGCACAAGGTCGTCAAAATGACGAGCCCACCGACCCCGGGCTTCGCGAGTTCGACGAACGCTCCGACACGTGAAAGGTCCCGAGCTTCGCTTTTCGCAGAGGTTGCCAGATCGCGGCTGGCGTCCGCCGAAGGGGCACAGGGGTCGGAGGAGATCACGGGGTTTATGACCTTTCGGTATCGTTGGGAGCGGGGCTCGCGGCGGGACCTGCCGGTGGCAACAACTTCGGGGGCGCAGGCTGAACCACGACTAGGGCCGGCGGCAAGGGCTCTTTGCGGTCCTCGGCGAGTGTCTCGCGGAAAACCCGGGCTGCACGGCCGAGGCCTCGGCCCAACGTCCCCAGCCGTTCACTGCCCGAGAGCAGCAGCAGCACGAGTACGATCAGGAGAAGTGCCGACATTGCGCGCTGTCGCTGACCCGAAACAGAGCAGGCTTCAGGCCGCCTGAATCGACCAAACGCGCCCGCTGCGTACCACTGCCCGGCCTGCCGGGCAACCGAGCCACGCGACTGTACCGGTCGCCCGACCCCAAGCCCTCTGCTCCTGGGGGGCAGGCGCACGGGAATCATGTGGCCAAGTGCCTAAAAAGGGGTGCTATGCTCGCCACCGCGAATGTCCGAGGGCGGCTTGGCACCGGAAGCCTCGGCTCATAAAGAGGTTGCGATGCGAGTGCTTCCGTCTGTTCTGACTAGCGCGGTCGTTTTGGGTTTCCTGATGACGACCGGCACGGTTCACGCCCAAGAGGCGTCCCCCAACGGTAAAGGCATCGTGGGTGGAGCGCTGCTGGGAGGCGAACTGGTGATGGACGTCGAGGCGGCGTTCAAGGTGCAGTCCACCTGGGCCTACGTGGGTGGCGGCCTGGCCGGCGCCGCGGCCGGCGGGCTCGGCGGATATTTCGTCGAACAGGCGAGCAGCACCGCGCGAGTTCCCATGCTGATGTTGGCGGGCGGCCTCACGCTTGCGATTCCGACGACGGTCGCCGTGTTGAGCGCCACCGCTTACGAGCCTCCCGCAACCTACGTGGTCGATCAGCAGCCGGCAGACGAGCCGGTGGCCGATCCGCCGAAGCCGGTTTCGGCTCCCACGCCATCCAATCCAGGGACCGTGCCGCCGGCCGACGCTGTCCCATCAACGACTCCTCCTGGTATGCAGCCCGCGACAACGCCGGCTCCCGCAACGACACCGGCTCCAACCGGTCGCGCGCGTTCCCCACGATTGGCAGAACAGCGTCGTACACGAGCGCGCACCGCTCCTCCCGCATTGATCGACATCAATCCGCGCCAGGTAAGCCTGAGTGTTCCAGCCGTCGAAGTGCGGGATGTGTTCTCCCGTTTCGAGGTGGCCATGGGCGCACCGCGGGCGACCGAGGTGCGCATTCCCGTGTTGAATGTGCTGTTCTGATGTAGGGCGTTAGCGGACTTCTCCCGCACAAGAGCGCGGGACTCATTCAAATAAGTTCGCTAATCGACCCCTGCAAACGGCGATTGGGCTTTGCTTTGGTTGGGGGCTGCCGTTAGCATCCTAGGCTGAGGCGTGCGCCAACTCGGCGCGCTTCATGCACGAACATGGCACAACCTGCTCCGCAGAAGACTGGCAGTACCTCCCGCAGTCGGCGGGGTGACGACCCCGCACTCGGCAAAGTCATTGCAGGCCGTTATCGGCTCGAGGCACGCATCGGCGAAGGCGGCATGGGCATCGTTTACCGAGCCCGGCATGTCCTCATCGACCGCGTCGTTGCCGTCAAGCTGATACGCCCGGACTTGCGTGGGGAAACTCACCTTCGCGCTTGGATGTTACGCGAGGCGCGCGCCGCAAATCGCGTCGACCACGCGCACATCATCGACATCCACGACATCGGCGAGACCGACGAGGGCGAGCTTTACCTCGTCATGGAATATCTCGTCGGCACGCCGCTCTCGAGCGAGCTGTCGCGCGGGCCACTGCCGCTTGGCAGGGCGCTCGACATTCTCGAGCAGATGGGAGCCGCGCTCACGCGCGCTCACGATTTGGGCGTCGTGCATCGCGACCTCAAGAGTGACAACATCCTGCTCACCCAGCGCGGCGGACGTAAGGACTTCGTCAAGATTTTGGATTTCGGGTTGGCGGCGCTGGCCCACGATCCGCGCCTGGCTCCCAAAGGCGCCGTGTTCGGAACGCCCGAATACATGTCGCCGGAGCAAGCGCGCGGTGAACAAGCGGGACCCCACTCGGATCTATACGCCCTCGGCGTGCTGTTCTTCGAGATGCTGACGGGCCAGCTGCCGTTCCGAGCGAGCGATCGGGAGACCCTGCTCGAGATGCAGCGCACCTCCCCCGCGCCGCGTCCGTCGGGCATCAAGAAAGACTGCCACCCGGTCGCCGAGCGCATCGTCCTCAAGCTGCTCGAAAAGGACCCTCGCAAGCGCTACCGCGACGGCCATCATCTGCTCGAAGAGCTGAAGGCCCTGCAGCGCTCGCAACCCAACACCTCCTGGGAGAAAGAGGGCGGCGAAGCCGCACCCGTCGCGCCACCGTTGCCACCTCCGCCGCGCTCACCGGTCGTCGGCGAGTGGGGCACGCGCGCTGGCATGTTCGCGCGTATGGTGTCGCGAGCCTATCCCTCCGCGAACGCCCCCGCTGAAGTCACCCAGGCCCTCACGGGGCTCTGGGATGTGGCGGCCAAAGCCAACTACCTCGAAGGCGAAGTAGCCAGCCACACCCGCAAGCTCGAAGCGCTGGAGCGGCGCGGGCGCGCGCTGCGCGCTGAAATCGGCCGTAAAGTCGAGGAATTGGCGCAGGAAGAGTCGCGCGTCCTACGCGAAGCCTCCGCTTACGGGGAAGAGGAAGAGTCGGCGCGCCGCGAGCTAGCGCGAGCCCAGCAGCAGGCCCAGGAACGAGTCGCGCTCGCCGAACAGGCCGAGCGGGCCGGCAAGGGCACACGCATCATCTACGAGCAGGCCGGCGCCGCAACCGCCATGGTCGAAGCTCAGCGCCAATGGCTGAAGACGCGCGAAACACGGCGCACCGCGCGTGAAGCCACGGCCGTCGATCTGCGCCGCCAGATCGAAGAGCTGCGCGCGCAGCTCGCCCGCTACGCCGAAGCGCTCGAGGAAGACTTGGCGAGCGGTCGCGAGAAGGTCGCTGGGCGTACCCGTGAAGGGCTGAAATTCGAGAAGGTCTTCGTGGACGCTTCGCACCTTTTGATCGCGCACCTCAAGGGCAAGCCTGAGTGTCGCGAGCTCATGAACGAGCTCTTGTCCGCCGACGGCGTGGAACAAGAGGGTGGCTCGACCAACGTCCCCGGCCCGGTGCCGCGTCCGTTGGATCCGAGTTGAGTTCGGTCCGCATCCACATATCTGGCGTTTCAAGCCTTGATCCCGGGAGCGCGAAGGTGTTCCGTTTCCGGCGAGGTAGACAAATGCTCGAAGGCTTCGCGCTGAACACTGGGAGCGAGCTGGTCGCGTTCGCCAACGAATGTCCGCACTGGCATGTCGACCTCGATCTCGGGATCGGGGATTTTCTGGATCCGCCGACGGGGCGCATTCTGTGCCGAAATCACGGCGCGCTCTTCCACCCGCTCACCGGCGTTTGCGAGCGCGGCCCTTGCGTGGGGCTCGCGCTCGAGCGCTTCGAGCTCGAACGCGACGGGGACGACGCTTGGGTCAGCGTACCCGACGCTGAGCTCCCGCCGGAGGCCACGCCGTGACGCCCTTTGCTGCGGGAGCGTTCTCGGCGGCGCTCGGCGTGCTGCTGGGGGCGTTCGGGGCCCACTTGCTGAGCGGGATTGGCGCGGCCCGGCTTGCTTGGTGGGGCACGGCGACGCACTACCACTTCATCGCGGCGTTCGGGCTCATGCTCGCTGGGCTCTTCGAGCGGGGCCGCATCGGCTTCCCGAGCCCGGCCGCGCTGTTCTTGCTCGGAACCCTGCTTTTCAGCGGGTCGCTCTATGCGATGGCGCTCGGCGCCCCGCGCTGGTTCGGGGCCATCACACCCCTGGGTGGACTGGCACTCACCGGCGGCTTCGTCTGGCTCGGGCTGCGCGCCTTGTGAGTTTGCTTGGCGAGGCTGCCTCGGCGCTGGCGAGTTCTCGGCCGACGGCCGCGACTTTGCCCAGAAACTTGTCAGATCCCAGCTATCGGGTGCTATGGCCAAGGGAGTCCGACCGATGGCGCTCTCTTCCCATCCGCTGCCCGCGCGCGCGCTGCAAGCTCCGGCCCTGCAACGCATCTACGAAAGTACGCCACCCGCTCCCGTCGCGGCAGCGGCTGAGTCGCCACGCACGGAGGACTCGCGGGTTCGCGCGCGTGCCCTCGGGGGCCGCTACGAAGTCGTGGGGTACCTCGACAGCGGAGGCACTGCGGACGTCTACCGCGCGATCGATCAGCAAGATGGGAGCCAAGTAGCCGTCAAGATCCTGAACGCGACTGCGGCGGGCGACGAGCGCTTGCGGCGCTACTTCCTGCAAGGCGCGCGCGGCGCGCAGCGCGTGTCGCATGCGAACTTGGTGCGCGTCCTGAGTGTAGAAGAGCCAGAGCTGGGCGTGCCCTTCGCCGTCATGGAGATCGTTCCGGGCGACGCGCTCTCCACGCTGATCGCCGACCATGGCACGTTACCGAGCGAACTCGCGATCGATCTCGCGCTGCAAGCCGCCTCCGGGCTCGACGCAGCCCATCGCGCGGGCGTCGTGCATTGCGACGTCAAACCAGAAAATCTGCTGGTCGAGCTAGCGAACGGGGCACCGCCTCGCCTGAAAGTGATCGATTTCGATCTCGCCGCGATCGACGGAGAGCTCGAAGTGCACGAGCACCCTCTGTTGCGCGGTACCGCAAAGTACATGTCTCCCGAGCAGGTCGTCGGCGACAGCGTCGACGCGCGCACGGACGTGTATTCGCTCGGCGTGACGCTGTTTCGCATGCTCACCGGCCACCTGCCCTTCGATCTGGAGCTTTGCCCGACGCTGCTCTGGCATCAGTTGGCTTCGCCAGCGCCGCCGCTCTCCTGGCTGCGTGACGCGCTCGAGCCGGGCCTCGAAGCCATCGTGCTGCGCGCGCTCCGCAAATCCCCCGAGAATCGCTACGCCAACATGCTTGAGCTGATCGCAGACCTACGAAACCTCACGAGCGGCGGCCCATTGCTCGCGCACGGCCCGGTCAGCGAACCCGACGCCTATTTGCCGCGCAGTGACTCTGCGCGCGCAGCGGCGCGCGCGATCGCTCGCTGCGTGTGAGCGCTCCCTTCGCGTGAACGAGTTCGCGGCGGCGAGCCCGCGTCGCGCTGCGGAGTGCGGCCCGCTCAGCCGGTGCCAGTCGACGTGGAGGTGCGGCTGCCGGTGCCGGT
>JAEUAF010000697.1 GCA_019695485.1 Sorangium sp. | reverse complement strand
CGCTGCAGGAGCGCAGCGTGCGTCCGATCGGGTCCTCCCAAGAAGTGCCGTTCGATTCTCGGATCATCACGGCCACCAATCGCGATCTCGAGACGGAGATCGCGGCCAAGCGCTTCCGCGAGGATCTCTACTACCGCATCAACGTCGTCAGGGTCGAAATGCCGCCTCTCCGCGCGCGCGGCAACGACGTGCTACTGCTCGCACAATTCTTTCTCGAACGCGCCGCGGAGCGCAGCGGAGGGCAGCGCATCCGCCTCGGGCCTGCCGTGGCCGAGCGCCTCATGGCCTACGACTGGCCCGGCAACGTACGTGAGTTGGAGAACTGCATGGAACGAGCCGTGGCACTCGCGCGCTACGACGAAACCACGCCGGACGACCTGCCCGCGAAGATTCGCGAGCATCGCGGTGACGACTCGCTCCCGACCGCCGAAGATCCGAGCGACCTTCCCTCGCTGGCTATCGTCGAGGAGCGCTACCTGCGCAAGGTGCTCGCTGCCGTGGGCGGGAACAAGACGATGGCCGCCAAGGTCTTGAAATGCGACCGCCGCACGCTGTATCGAAAGTTAGCTCGGCTCGAGTGAGCGAATCCTAGGGGCGCGAACCGGACTCGAGCGGCGCTTGCAGCAAGGTCGCAAACGCGTCGGCCTTGACTGGCTTCAACCAGTACTCATCGAAACCGGCTGCCGCCGCCTCCTTGCGCACGCTGGCTTCGCTATGTCCCGTTAGCGCGATCAGCCGGAGGCGTGAGCCGATTCGTTGCCGAAGTTGGCGCGCGAGTTCGCAGCCTCCCATGCCGGGCAGCGTGAGATCGATGATCGCAACGTCCGGCGCCCGCTCTTCCGCGAACGCCAAGGCTTCCACCGCATTCTTGGCCAAAGCCGGCTGACTACCGAATAGCTCCACCAATTTGCCGGATACCTCGCGCGAGTCGTCGTCGTCTTCGACGATCAGCACGCCGGGGACGTATGGCATTTCCATGTTCTTTGGTTTCTCAGTCGAGTCGAGGCCACGCTAACACAGGCCCTTCCTCGTCGCCACGCGCGGCTGAGCTCCGAAAGCGAGCCGGCCTGACGAGGACTAGGGAGTGGCTGCGTTGGCGAGTTTGGCCTTTCGGTGGTGGCGACGCGCGGCCTCCTCAACCGAGTGCGATTGCAGCAAATCGATGTCGTGCTTGGCCATGTGCGCGAGCGTTTCGTAGTGCATGTGCAAGGCGCGCAGCTCTTGTTCACTGAGCGACTCGACGTCGATCAGGCGATTACTGGCACCTTGGAGGGCCGCCACGATCTCATTTAGTTTGAGATGGAGGGCCAGGGAGTCTTTGTTTTGGGAGCGCTGAATCAAAAACACCATCAAGAAGGTGACGACTGTGGTGCCGGTATTGATGACGAGCTGCCAAGTATCAGAGTAGTGAAAAATCGGCCCGGTTAGCAGCCAAGTCACTACAATCATTACGGAAATGGCGAATGCCCCAGTACTGCCTGCCCACTCTGTGACCCGACGCGCCGACCTTTCGAGCAGGCCTTCGAATGAAGACCGCGTTCGCTGTTCGGATCGCTTCTGCTTTGCGCTCGTCATGCGCGGCTACTTAGCAGAATCCGCGCTGGGCTCGAACGGTAGCGCCGGCTTCGTGCGTGGCGGGATGCCCCAGTGCGCACAAGAGCGAGCCAGCCTGCCTCGCCACATGCCAGCTGCACAATGCAGGGCCGAGTCTGGCATGGCAGCTGCATCGTCCTATTTCAGACAACTAGCAGCGAGGATGCCATGGAAAAGAAACCATTCATCGTGGTCGTTGGGCTGGACTATTCGGACTTCGCGGACCTCGCCCTGGCGCGTGCTTTCGAGCTTGCTTCGCACGAACCCGCCTCGGAGCTACACGTCGTTTGCATGCTGCCGCCGGTGGACGTCGATCCGGCGTTTCCCGCAGCCAGTGTCGCACCCGACTCGGTAGAAGCTTCGGAACGCCTACGCAATCACGTAAGCGCCAAGCTGCGGGAGTTCGCGAGCAGGGATTCGCGTTCATCGAAAATGCCGGGGCGCATCGTGTCACACGTGAGCGTGGACGCACCGGCCGCAGGCATCGCGCAATTGGCCTCCGATCTGGAAGCGGATCTCGTTGTCGTGGGCACGCATAGCCGGCGCGGGGTTCATCGGCTACTAATGGGCTCGGTCGCCGAAGGCGTGGTGCGCTGGGCCCCTTGTCCGGTCCTCGTCGTGCGCCCCAAGACCCAGGCAGCTCAGGGCCCCGTGATCGCCCCACCGTGTCAACTCTGCGTCGAGACACGCGCCGCAACCGGCGGCCGTGAGCTGTGGTGCCAGCAGCACCGTGAACGGCACGGTCGCCGTCATACCTATCATCAGGGGGACCTTGCGTCGGCGGAGACTAATTTGCCCCTCCTGACCCATCCAGCCTGAACCTGTTCGCCCCCGCGAGACGCCAAGGCATGGCCAGCAAAGCCCGCCTCGGGCGAGCGACCAAGCAAGAGCCTATTGCGCGGCAAGCGCCGGCCGCAGGCGGCGGCAATTCAACTACTCGCCGCGAGGACCAGAAGCAAAGGACACGCGGTCGCGAGAGTGTCGCGACAGCGCTCCCCAGGTTGTGTCACGCAGATGCTCGGCGCCCCGCAATGGCGTGATAGGCGACGAGCAAGACGATCGCTCCGAGCACCGACAGCACGAATCCGCCCGGTGACGCATCGCCACGGAGGCCCAATTGGCGCCCGAGGAATCCGCCCAGGTACGACCCAGCAATGCCGATCGCGATGGACGTGATCCACCCGCCGCCCTCGCGCCCCGGCACGAGCAGCCGCGCGATGACGCCAACAATCAGACCAAATACCAGGAAGGCTAGAAAGTACATCGAGATCTCTCTTTCCCCGCGCCGCGCGCGAGGTCGCGAATCAGCCAGGAAGCAGCGCTGAAAATCGAGCGCGATATTCGAAGCGCTGGAAGCTGCTGGCTGTCTGCGCTTCGAAGTGCACGAAGCGAGCCATTCGCGATCGAGCGCGAGCCGACTCCCACTCGACATAGACGACCATCCGCTGCTGGGCGCGATCGTCCGCCGCCGGCGCTCGAAATCCGCCCGACCTTACCGAGCAGCGGCGCAATGCCACACCCCCGGGGCGAAGTAGCGTCCCAGCCAACACTGAGCGCGCGCCGGGCCAGCGTGCGCGGTGTTGATTCGCGCGTGCTTGCCGCGCTGCACGCGCGCTGGCGCCATTGCCAGGGTGCGGCACGGAAGCTGCTATGCAGGGCTGAGTGCGCGGCGCTCGGTGCCGATTGCACGATGAGGGGTGCGGCGACCGCGCCGCTGCGCGCTCACGGGCAGACCCGCCTTCGCGAGCTGATCCTCTCAAATGTAGTTTCGCCGCGCCTCTCGCGGCACGGGATTTCAACATGAAAAAATCACTTCTATTGGTATTTGCGGCGCCCGTCACCTGGGCCTGCGCAGCGAGCTTTCCGCCGCCTACTCAGCGCATGGCCGACGCCCAGTCCGCTGAGCGCAGTGCGCGCGAGGTCGGCGCGAACAACGAGCCTACGGCGAAGCTTTCGCTGAAGCTCGCTCAAGAGCAGATCTCACTCGCAGAGAAGGCGATCAGCGACGGCGAGAACAAGCGCGCCGATGGCCTACTAATTCGAGCCAAGGTCGACGCAGAGCTCGCTATCGCGGAAGCCCGCGAAAAGGGCGCGAAGGCAGACAAACAGGAAGCCGTGAACGATGCGGTCGAACAGAAGGCGACAAACGCCGGACAGGGAGCAGTCAAATGAGCCACTTTCGAAATATGGGACGTTTCATCGCGTTGGGCAGCGCAGCGGGCATCATCGGCTGCGCGCCGGCGAGGCCTCCGCAAGACTTGCTCACCGCCCGCGCAGCGTACGACCACGCCAGCAAGGGACAGACGGCCGCGCTCGACCCCGCCGACATGCACGTCGCGAAAGAGCAACTCGACCTCGCGGAGGCGTCGTTCACGAAGGACGGCGACACGCAGGACACGCGCGACCAAGCCTACCTTGCCGCACGCAAGACCGAGTACGCGGAGGTCATTGCGCGCACGATGCAGTCGAACCGCGCCAAAGAAGGCGTCGTCGATGCCATGCACGCCGATGAGAAGAAGACCGTAGCGCTCACCGCGGCGGAGCTCGGTAGAACCAAGACGGAGCTCGCGTCACAAGGCGCTGAACTCGCGGCCCAGGGCGTCGCCCTCAAAGACGAAAAGACTCGGCGTCAGGACGCAGAGAAACGCGCGACCCAAGCCGCCGCTGACCTCGCGAAATTTGCCTCAGTGAAGCAAGAGGCGCGCGGCATGGTGATCACGCTGTCGGGCAGCGTCTTGTTCGCTTCGGCGAAATGGGATCTGCTTCCGAGCGCGCAGCTGAAGCTAAATGAGGTCGCCGACGCCCTCACTAAGGAGGATCCGCTCTCGAAGATGGTTGTCGAGGGCCACACGGACTCGCAAGGCGCCGCCGCCTACAATCAGACCTTGTCGCAACACCGCGCCGAGGCCGTGCGGGACTACCTGGTGTCACGCGGCATCGCTAGCGATCGCATCTCTGCGCAGGGATTTGGCCCCACGCGCTCCGTGGCGGACAACGCTTCCGCCGAGGGACGCGCCAACAATCGGCGCGTCGAGATCGTCGTCCAAGCGAAGCCGAGCCAGTAGACGTCCACTTTCGATTCAGGCCGCGCTGGAGCAGCAGACCCGCTGAGCTTCGACGCGCGGCCCGCTTCGGAAGGCTAACGCGGTGGGATCTTCGCGTATGCGGGCACGCGTGGGAACGGAAACCCAAAGCCCGCGCCCGGGGTCGGGCCCCGCTCGAGCGAAATCGAACGCCTGGGCTTCTGCTCGGGTTCGCTGCCGGCCTGCTGCAGCGCTTTCTTGATGGCGCGCACGGCTCGCCGCCAACCACTTTCGACCGAATACCAGTTGAAGGTCATCGCTGTCTCCGAGAGGGCATTCCGATTTCGCGGTGCCTGTCTACGGTGGGCACGAATCCTCGCGACTGCAAGGCCAAAAGACTTCGTGCGCCTCGGAGGTGTCGCGTGTAGGGTTAGTGTTCCTAGAGAGAGTAGCTAGTAGGCGCTCTCACTCGCCGACGCCGCGCAAATAGCGCTTTCGTCGGCACTTCTGGCCCATCTCGCAGCCTCGGCGCTGCGAAATCGGCCGGCGCGCGCCCGCCTGGGGCGCCGGGAAGCGTGTGCCCGCTAGCTTCGGCACGAGAAGTCCATCGGGTCCAAGGACCCACACGAGGTTTCAAATGACAGCAAAAGACATGTTCTACACCCAAGACGCGCGCCAAATGATGCTCGCCGGAGTGAATGCCCTGGCCGACGTCGTGAAGGTGACGCTCGGGCCGAAAGGACGAAACGTCGTGCTGGAACGCAGCTACGGGACGCCGACCATCACGAAGGACGGAGTCACGGTTGCCAAGGAAATCGAGCTCTCGAACCGCTTCGAGAACATGGGCGCCCAAATGGTCCGCGAAGTTGCGAGTAAGACCAGCGACGTTGCCGGCGACGGAACGACCACGGCCACCGTGTTGGCGCAGGCCATTTACCGAGAAGGCTCGAAGCTGGTCGCGGCCGGGCACAATCCGATGGAGCTCAAGCGCGGGATCGACAAGGCCGTCGACGCCATCACGCTGGCGCTCAAAGAAATGGCCAAGTCGACCAAGGACCCGAAGGAGATCGCTCAGGTCGGCACCATCAGCGCCAACGGCGACAAGGATATCGGCGACAAGCTCTCCGAGGCCATGTTGAAGGTCGGCCAAGAGGGCGTGATCACCGTCGAGGAGGGCAAGACCGCCGAGACGACACTCGAGGTCGTCGAAGGCATGCAGTTCGATCGCGGCTACCTGTCGCCCTACTTCGTGACCGACACAGAGCGCATGGAGGCGGTCTTCGAAAATGCCTACGTGTTGGTGAGCGAAAAGAAGATCTCGAACATGAAGGATCTATTGCCGGTGCTCGAGGTGATCTCGAAGCAACAGCTGCCGTTGGTGATCATCGCCGACGACATCGAGGGCGACGCGCTGGCAACGCTCGTAGTCAACAAGCTGCGTGGGAATCTGAACTGCGCCGCCGTGAAGGCACCGAGCTATGGCGACCGCCGCAAGGACGTGTTGCGCGACATCGCCGCGCTGACCGGCGCGCAGACGATCAGTGAGGAGCTCGGGATCAAACTCGAGAACGTCAAGCTCGAAGACCTCGGTCGAGCCAAGCGGGTCACGCTGGACAAGGACACGACCACCATCGTCGACGGCGGCGGCGCCAAGGACAAGATCAAGGGCCGCATCGAGGAAATCCGCGCCCAGATCGCGAACTCGACCAGCGATTTCGACGAGGAGAAATTTCAAGAGCGGCTCGCCAAGCTGGTCGGCGGCGTGGCGATCTTGAAGGTCGGCGCGGCCACCGAAATGGAAATGAAGGAAAAGAAGGCGCGCGTGGAAGACGCGCTCCACGCAACCCGCGCCGCGGTGCAGGAAGGCATCGTGGCTGGCGGCGGCGTGGCGTTCATCCGCGCGCAGACAGCGCTCGACTCGCTCGAGCTCGAGGGCGAACAGCAAGTAGGCGTGCAGATCATCCGCCGCGCGATCGAGGAGCCCCTGCGCCAAATCGCGGAGAACGCGGGCCGTGAAGGCGCACTCGTCGTCAATCGCGTCAAGGAAGGCCAAGCCGATTTCGGCTACAACGCGGCAACGGATGAATTTGGCAATCTGCTGGCCATGGGGGTGATCGATCCCGTCAAGGTCGTGCGTAGCGCCATTCAGAACGCGGCCAGTGTCGCGAGCCTCATGCTGACGACCGAGTGTCTGATCGCGGAACACGTCGCGGTAGATTGAAAAACCCGTAGCGCGGGTTCGGAGTTCAGCCGAACCCGCCGCTTCCGGGCCCCCAGAATCAGCCGCGCGCAAGGCTCACAGCGCTTGCGTCGGCTCCGGTAAAGCGGGCCGCGCTGCGGGACGCGACCACAACTCGAAACCTTGCGACCAGGACAGCAGCAGGAAATGCTGCGTCAAGCTGCCGCGATCCAGAGGCATGTCGCGCTCGTACGCGGCCTGCACTTGGCCGAAGGGGAAATGGTAGCCGAGGCTCGAGGTGACATCGAGTTCCGAGGGGCGCACCGCGTTCGCTTCGCGGTCGGTAAAACTGACGAGGTCGACCCCTAGGCTGAGGCGATGCTTCAACACGTCGATCGCCAGCGAGGCTCCGTAGCGGAACAGCGCGCGTCCAGTATTGTCGGGCCGCGC
>JAEUAF010000069.1 GCA_019695485.1 Sorangium sp. | reverse complement strand
AACCGCTCGGCAACGACCTCAAGTCCGGCAAGCGCACTGTGCTGCTCGTCGAGGCATTGCGGCGCACGCGCGGTGCGGAGCGTGCCGCGCTCTTGGGGGTGGTCGGCAACTCGGCGGCGAAGGCGCCGGAGCTGCGGCGCGCTCTTTCCGTGCTGGAGTCCTCGGGGGCGAGGGCGTGGGTCGAGGCTCGGGTGAGTGAGCTCGCGACGGAGGCGCGCGCCGGGCTCGGATCGGCGTTGACCCGAGAGGGCAAAACGCTGCTGGACGGTGCGATTTCTGCGCTCACCGAGCGCCGCGCGTAGGAGTTTTTGCGAGTGGCGCACGCGAACGGCAAAGTGATTCTCTTGGGCGAGCACGCCGTCGTCTACGGTGTTCCCGCGATTGCGGCCGGGATCGATCGCGGGGCAACTGCACGCGCTACGGCGGCGGCGGTGGCGGTGCTCAACGTCAACGGTCGCCTCGTTTCGGCGAGCGACGGCAGCGAAATTGGGCAGGCGTTTCAAGCCGTGCTCGAGTGCTTGAAGATGGGGCCACATCGAGTCGACGTGGAGCTCGAGTTGCCGGCGGGCGCGGGGCTCGGCGCCTCGGCGGCGATTGGCGTCGTCGTGGCTCGGGCGCTGCTGGAGGCCTCTGGCGCAGCGCCCGATTCCGCACGGGTGCTCGCGGCGGCTGACCGCTGGGAGCGCGTCTTTCACGGCAATCCGTCGGGCATCGACGCCGCCGCAGCGGCGCGCGCGGGCTGCTTCAGTTACACACGGGGCGAGGGCATCGTCGAGCTTAGTCTGGGTCGCGAGCTGTCGCTTGTGGTCGCAATCAGCGGCCCTTCCGCTAGCACCAAGGACATGGTCGAGGGCGTGGCCGAACTGCGCCGGCGGCGTCCGGAGCTCGTCGACAAGGCGCTCAGCGGAATCGCCGCGCTGGTCAAAAATGCTCGCATTTGCCTGGAGCATGGTGATCTCCACGGCCTCGGTCGACTGATGGATCTCAATCAGATGTTGCTCTCGGGCTTGTTCGTGTCCACCGAAGGCATCGAGCGGGCGTGCGCGACGGCGCGCGCTGCCGGTGCGCTCGGCGCGAAGCTGACGGGATCGGGGGGAGGCGGTGCGGTCATCGCGCTGGCTCCTGGAGACGTCGAGCCGTTGCTGGCCGCCTTTCGCGCAGATGGTTTCGAGTGTTTCGCCACGACCGTGCGTGCGGCGGCAGCCACGGGTGCCGCATGACGACAGCTACGGCGATTGCCTGCTCCAATATTGCCCTGGCCAAATATTGGGGCAAATCCCCGCGCGGCCGTAATCTGACCGCCGTTCCCAGCCTGTCGCTCACGCTGTCCGGGCTGCGCACGCGCACCACGGTGTCCGTGGACGCGACCCTCAGCGAAGACCGCGTCGAGCTCGGCGGCTCCGTGGCGAGCGGGCGGGCGCGTGAGCGCGTCGTTGGTCTACTCGACGAACTCAGAACTTTGAGTCGTTCGAGGCGTTTTGCCAGCGTCGCTTCCCACAACGATTTCCCGACGGCGTCGGGGCTTGCCTCGAGCGCCTCGGGCTTTGCGGCCTTGGCGTTGGCGGCCCAGGCGGCGTTTGGGCTGTCTTTGTCGCGAGCCGAGGTGAGTGCCTTGGCGCGTCGCGGCTCGGCCTCTGCAGCCCGTTCGCTGTTTCCGGGCTTCGTGGAGTTGCTCGCCGAAGCGGAGTCCGCCGAGCCGGTCGCGCCAGGGGAGCAGCTCGACGTCGAGATGCTGGTGGCCGTGACCACGCTTGGCCCCAAAGAGACGGGATCTACCGACGGGATGCGCCACACTCAAGCGACGAGTCCCTACTATCCCGCGTGGGTGACGGCGGCACCTGTGTTGTTCGCGGAGGCGAAGCAGGCTTTGCTTGCCCGTGACCTCGAACGCCTCGGTGCGGCCATGGAGCACAGCACCTTGCTGATGCACGCCAGCATGATGGCCGCGCGCCCGGCGCTCATCTATCTCAGGGACTCGACGCTGCGCGTGATGGAATGCGTGCGGCAGCTGCGCGCTGCCGGCAGTGCCGCCTTCTTCACCATGGACGCAGGGCCGCACGTGAAGGTGCTCGTGGAGCGAGCCAACTCGGCGCGGGTGAGCGCTGCTCTGGCCGCGATCCCTGGGGTCGAACGTGTGCTCGCTAGCGCTCCGGGGCCGGGCGCGTTTCTCGTCGAGGAGTGATGCGGGCCAGGGCTCCCGGCAAAGTCGTGTTGTCCGGTGCCTACGCGGTGCTCGAGGGCGCGCGCGCCGTGGTTGCCGCGGTCGATCGCTATGTCGTAGCGGACGCCAGCAAGCCAGGCACATTCTTGACGCCGGAGGTCGCAGCGGCGCTCGCGGGGGAAGGCGTCACTTCCGCTGAGGCGGCGCCATGGTTCGACGCCGAAGCCTTGCGCCACGAGGGGCGCAAACTCGGGCTCGGTTCCAGCGCCGCCATTCTGTGCGCGAGCCTTGCGGCGCGGGTGCTCGCCCGTGAACCGGCGCTGTCCGCCGCGGATTTGGCCGAGCGCGTGTTTCGCCCAGCGCTCGCAGCGCACCGCGCGGCTCAGCGCGGTGGCAGTGGGATCGACGTTGCGGCCAGCGCTTACGGCGGTGTACTGGTGGCGCGCCGCGCTGCGGATGGCCTCGAGTTGTCGCGCGTTGCCTTCCCGCCAGGTATTCGCATCACGGTGCTGGCGTCGCCGCTTCCCGCGTCGACGCCGCAGCTCATTCGCAGCGTGCGTGCGCTGGCGACCTCTGCGCCGCGCGTCTACGCAGGGCTCTTGGCGCGACAATCAGAGGCCTCCGAGCAGGCGGCCGACGCCTTTCTGAGTGGCGATGCGGCAAGCTTGCTGGCTGCGCTCGCCCGCCAAGGCGATGCCTTGCGGGAGCTCGGCGTCGCCGCGCGGGTTCCGATCGTCACCCCCGAAGTTCTGGAATTGCAGGCGGCGGCCCAGACCCTGGGCGCGGCAGCTTTACCAGCGGGGGCCGGCGGTGGAGACGTGGCCCTGTGGGTGACCACCGGCGCGGCCCCACCGTCGATCGCCGGCCTAGAAACGTTGTCTCTCGTGCTCGGCGCTGCGGGGACGTCGCTCGCAGAAGGTTGACGACCGCCTCCTGCACGCTTGTCTGCTTGGGAGGACGCCGCTAGTACGTCTTCGCAGCATGTCCGGCGGCTCGAGAATACCAGGCTTCTATAGGCTCTCCTTGTCCGAGCGGCGTGAGCTCATTGCGGGGCGCACTGGCGTCGACATCGATGCTCTGACGCGCGCCCTGGCAGGCGGCGGGCTCCACGTGAGCGTTGCCGAAAAGGTCGTGGAGAATGTGCTCGGTACTTACGGACTCCCGTTCGGGATCGCGCTCAATGTGCGAATCAACGGGCGGGACCGGCTAGTGCCGATGGTTGTCGAGGAGCCGAGCGTCGTTGCCGCGGCGTCGAACGCCGCACGAATGGTGCGCGCGTCGGGGGGCTTCTTCGCCGAGACGACCGAGTCGCTGATGATAGGTCAGGTGCAGCTGACGGGGATCGCGAGGCCCGCGTTCGCGCTGCGCGCGCTCGAGGCGGGCAGCGCTGAGCTCCTCGAGCTCGCGGCGCGCTCCGTGCCCGGGCTTCTTGCGCGCGGCGGCGGCCCGCGCAAGATCGAGATCCGTGATCTTGGGCAGGGCATGGTGGTCTTGCACGTGCTGGTTGATTGCCAGGACGCCATGGGCGCGAACTTGGTGAACACCATCGCGGAGGCGGTCGGGCCTCGCGCCGCGGAGCTCGCAGGTGCGGAGCTCGGCCTCCGAATCCTCTCGAACCTCTGCGACCGCAGGCGCGTCAAAGTCAGTTGCCGCGTGCACGCCACAGAGCTCGGGCTACGCCGGACCGGCGACGGGGCGAGTGAAAGCCCCCCGGGCTCGAGCAGCGTTCCCGCGTCGACCCAGGGTGGCCCGAGCATCGTCGACGCGATCGTGGCCGCGTCGCGCTTCGCGGAGGCGGATCCTTATCGGGCAGCCACGCACAACAAGGGCATCATGAACGGCGTGGACGCCGTGGTGATCGCGACTGGTAACGACTTTCGCGCCGTGGAAGCGGGGGCTCATGCGTACGCCGCCCACAGCGGCGTCTATCGTCCGCTCGCGGTTTGGCGCCGCGACGGGCAGGATCTGGTCGGTGAGCTCGAGATGCCGCTCGCGCTCGGCATCGTGGGGGGCACGCTGCGCATTCACCCGACGGCTCAGCTCGCGCTCGCGATTTTGGGTGTAGAGACCGCCAGTGAGCTGAGCTTGGTCGCGGCGTCCGTCGGTTTGGCTTCCAATTTGGCTGCGCTGCGCGCGCTGGCGACGGAGGGGATTCAACGCGGACACATGTCGCTCCACGCGCGCTCAGTGGCCGTCGCGGTGGGCGCGCTCGGCGAGGAAGTGGAGCGCGTCGCAGAAAACCTGTCGCGCGAAGGCGGCGTCACTCGCGAGGCAGCGGAGCGGATCCTAGCGACGCTCCGCACCGAAGACTGAGGAAGCTCAGCTCACTTGCCCGAGCTCAGCTCACTTGCCCGAGCTCAGCTCACTCGCCGTTGAGCGGGGCATCACGATCGCCACCCTTCGCGGGCAAGAGGCCGGGCCAGCCATCGACGTATCGAGAAGGCTGGCCGGGCTCGCTCACGTCGACCCACGCGACGTGCCCCGTGCCGTGTGCGCGCACATCGATGTGCACGAAGTGGTTGTTGGGATAAAACCCGCACCCCACGTCGCGCAGAGCGCGACACACGGCGAACACGGTCTCATTTTCGACGCCCCGCACGTAGAGATCGAGAGCTTGCCCCTTGCCATGGAGCCCGCTGTGCCCGTCCCGGCGGTACCCGCTCATGAACACCAATGCGTGATGCGGGAACGCACGAGCGAGCTCCGAAAGCGCCCAGATCAACCGCGGATGCAGAAGCTTTACCTCGGGCGTCCATTCGCCCGCCTCACCGAGAGGCGCGCTGGGTAGCGGTAGCTCGGGCCGCGCTGCACCAGGCGGCCGCGCCAGGACACTCAAGCGGTCGACTGTATCGGCCGCGACGGCGCCGTCACAGT
>JAEUAF010000041.1 GCA_019695485.1 Sorangium sp. | reverse complement strand
TTCGCAAACGCGGTCGCGTTGCTGAGGGCGCTCGGATGATTCTCGGCACGAGTCGCGCGGTGCGCGTGTTTGCGTATCCGGAGCCCGTCGATCTGCGCAAGGGCTACGATGGCTTGTTCGGCTTGGTTACACGACGTCGATCCGGCGCACTTTCTACGCGAGGCCGTACGAGCCGCTGACCGCGGGGAGGTCCTGCTGCCGTGGAACCTCGTCACCGCGAAGCGCGACGCCGCAGAATAGCCCTGGGCGCCCCGTAGCCCACGTACGCGCCGGATTCAGGACGCGGCACAGCGAGAGGTAACCGTTCACCGCTAGTTCGGACTTACCGCACCCAAGCTTTTTCGGCGGTCGCAAGCGGAAGGAACAGACTCCGTGCGTGGCTTTCCAGGCGCATGAATCCGAGCTTCTCGTAGAACGCGGCAGCATTCTCGTTCTTCGCCTCGACGAGCAGAAGGAACGCCGCAACGTCGGTTCGCAAGCCGCGCGTTGCTGCGTCCGCCAGCAATGCAGAGCCCAGGCCCCTGCCCTGGAAACGTCTATCCACCGCAAGTCTTCCGACACGGATCGCTGGAACCGTTGGATAGCGCGGTAACCTTTTCGTAACCGCTGGTGGCAAGTCCGACAGAGGCACCCCGGCGGCGGCCAGCGTGTAGAAGCCAGCCACGACGCCGGTGTCAGCCTCGATGGCAACGAAGCAGTTCGCAACGCGGCGGCGAACATCTTGCGTCACCTGTGTTCGAAAGTATCGGTCGAGCGCCTCTTCGTCGCAGGAGAATGCGGCACGGTCATGCTCATCCCCAAGCCGCTCGAGAGCAAACGGCGCTTTCACAGTCCGAACAGAGCGCGTCGGTTTTTAAACGCGCGTTTCAGTGCTGGCTTAGGTGCAGGTGGTCTCAAAATAGCTTTCGCTACGCGTTCCTGGTCTTCGACGGACAACCGCACAATCTCAGCTTCTTCGATAGTCCGCCGCGCTGCTTCCTCCGCGGCGGTCACCACAAAATCGGTCAGGCTGCGTCCTTGAAGCTCAGCAGCCCGCTTCAAAACCTTGTGCAGGTTTGCCGGGAGGCGCGCTTCGAGCCGCGCTGTGGAGGGAGACCGTGCCATCCGGTAACCATACGGCAAATTGCCGGGTATGTCGATATCGTCCGGCAATATCCCTGGTTTGCGAATTCTCTTCGCACAACGAGGGCAACATCATGCCGCGTGACGGCTACGACCCCGGCTGCGCGTTCAAGTTGATCGTGCCACTGTTCGATCGGCTGGAGGCGCAGGTTACGCCCTTGGTGGGCCAAGCCGCGTTTCAGCGGATGAAAACCGGGACATCTTCCGCTTATGTCGGTCTTAATTCCCGAAATGTCGGAGCGTGCACCCAGATGCACCAGCGCCTGGTCGGCATGTTGCGTCGAAATCGACCTGGCGCTTGGGTCACGCTGACCGCACTGGACGCCAATTGACCCTCGACGCGCGCCCGCCGTGAGCACTCGCAACTACGGAGAAGTGCGACACGACCGGTCTGCGCGGAAGGTCGCGGAAAGCACGCATGCGAGATTGCTTGAAAACAAGTTTGTGTGTCTGTGAGTAAGTTAGGTTGCTCACTTTCGTGAAAGCGCGCATGCGTCACGACTAGCAAGCTCGCCCGCTGCCTGATTCTCGCCTCTCGATTGCGGAGGAGGTGCCGTTGGGTTCTGCTGAAGGTTCGTCGTGCTTGAAGCCCTGGGCACGTTCTCAATCGGTAGGCCCACTCGGCCGCAAGGCGTTGTGGGCCAACCTTCGACGCCGTCACAAGAGCGACATGGCTACGCTCTCCCCACGTTCCTGGCACGGCTTGCTTCGGCTCGACTCGACATGAGAACTTGCATCGTCGAGCGTAAACGCGACCGAATTGGCGACTTCTACTGCGGTGCTCTTCAATTCCGCGACTTCCGTCAAGCTGCGGTAGCCGATGCACAAGTAACCGCGAATCCCCCGCCAGGTGAGCGGCTCGAGCACTAGCGAACGCAGGCCCTGAAGTGCAGGCACGGACAGGATGCTGCGCAGGTCGCCCGTGAGCGTGGGGTCGCGAGTGTCCCGAATGTAGTGAGCAAAGCGCGCAAAGTCGTTCAACTTTGGATACGATTGCACCACTGCGCCAGCGATCGGGTCAGTCTCGCTTTGGTACCAATCCGAGAGGTTCTCCGAGAAGAAGCTCACGACGTCGGCGGACAAGGTCTTCTTCGCCTCCGCCAAAACCAGTTTGAGCCGATAACGTGCACTCGAGCGGGCTCGCTCCGGATCGAACACGGCGCGCCTGAACTCGCGCAGAGAGCGTAAGAACAACGCCAGTGAGACCCTCGCTGCCATATCCTCCATCGCGGCGTGGGACAGCACGGCGTCTTGTGCATAGGCCAACATCCCGAGGTGAATGCCGCCGTGGGCGAGCGGACAAAAGACGTAGCTGCGCTGGCTCAGCCCGGGAAACACAGGCCGGCCTTCGAGCGCCCACCAGTGTGGCGCCAGAAACCGAATGCCGGCGCCCGACAGGAAGAAGCCGTCAGGGAAGATCTGCTGCAGCCACTCTGGGCCGAGTTCGCCCAAGTCGCCCTCGGCATCTTCGATGCGCGCGGTCAGCTCTTCTACCTTCTCTCGAAAGCCATCCGCGAGCACCCGCTCCTGAATTCGCAAACGCTGCTCGATCTCAAGAATAGTGCGCTGTGCAATGGCCCATAAGCGCCGCGCGCGTTCAGCGCGCTCGGGCGACTGAACCTGAATCATATCGACGATTTTTCCGAAGCGACCCGTGGCCGCGCGCAGGGCTGCCTTGAGCTCGACCGGCGTGCAGCGGTGCCCACACAAGTACTCCTTTTTCAGATGTTCCAGCGTTTCGATGAAATGTTGCAGCGACTCGTCTTCATCCAACAGCGCGTCGCGGAAGGACTCCTTGAACGAATGCAGGTGGTCAGCGCCAAGCGCCGCAATGGTGGCAGCGGCAAGTGCGGGATCGTCCTCGATGCAACCCCCGCTCGAAGGCGGCCGTGCGAGACTCGTCGGGAGCACACAGCGCGGCTCGCAGGGCTCGCCGTTCAACGCCGCGAACAGCATGTCGCAGGCTGCGCGCGCCACCGCTCCGAGCGGCTGCCGCACCGTCAAGAACGCGCCGATCGATTCCGGCAGGCCATCAAAGCCTCCCACGTCAATGTCACGGCCGCGCGCCCGAACCTCATCGAGCGCGGCAGCCGCGACCACGTCGTTGACGCCGACGATGGCCTGAATCGCCTCGCTGCCTTCCGCTTCGAGGGCGCGGAGCACCGCCTCCCGCCCCGACGCATAGCTGAGGCCGCCTTCGACCACCGTTGGCGTGATGCCGTAGCTTTGCAGGCACCGTTCGAATGCCAATCGGCGCAGCGCGAACTCCCTCTGCCCTGGACCGCTGATGTAAACGATGCGACGTCGGCCATCGTCGATCAACCGTTGCGCGAGCTCACGAATGCCCGCTTCCGCATCGATGATCACGCTCGGCGTGTCGTCGAGCTCCGCGAAGAGGCTCACGATGGGAAACAGAGGGCCCCGCGTGCGCCTGAGCTCGCGGCAGAGGTCAGACGCCTGGCGATCGGTCAGGCCGCAGGCGGTTGGCACGATCATCAGCGCGTCCACGCCCGCAACAGCGTCCTCGATGAACTGCTGCGCGCGTTCTCGCCCCGTGATAGTGACGATCTCACAGCCTGCCTCACGGACGAACGAGCCAATCTCGCTCGCCAACAGACTCATGAAGCGCGCGTTCAGAGCATCCAACATCAAGCCAAGCACGTAAGGAGCTCGCCCGCTCACACGCCGCACCCGCGCCAGCTGCTGGCGGCGCTTCCAATGTTTTCCCGACTCGGAGTGCCCGAAGACATCCATCAAAGAACGCAAGAACGCGCCTTCCCGCTCCGCCTCCCCCTGCGATTGCGCCAATTCAGTCACGGCCATCTAGACCTCCTTTTTTGTTTTGTGGTTTCTGGACCAGCGACCCCAAACCGGAAGTCGCTGACGCTCATCTCTTCCCGCCCCTGCCCTCGAATTCCTTTCGCACACGGGCTGCCGCCGTGCGCACGTCGTGCTTCAACTTCGCCTCGCTGATACCCAAACTCTCAGCGCTTTCTTTGGCGGTCTTTTCGAGGATGAAGTACTCGTACAGCGCAGCCTGAAGGTGCTGCGGCAAGCGCTCCAGAACACGGCGTAGACGCGGCATGTTCTCTTCCTGCAGCCAGAAGGCACTCGTGCCACTCTGCTGCTCAATCAGCGCGAGGATCTTGCCATAGCGACGCATCTTGCGTTCCCCATCCCTGGTCTTATTGACGACCGCGGCGA
>JAEUAF010000421.1 GCA_019695485.1 Sorangium sp. | reverse complement strand
ACCGCCACAGCCCCAGAGCTGTGACGCCCCGATCACGCTGATGGCGAATCTCAGGCGCAAGTTGTGCCAAGTCGGGATCATCGATTGCCTTTCGGAGCCCACTTCCCCAGGCTCAGTGCCGAAACGAACGGTCAGGCCGTCGTCACAGCGCCTGGGATGCAAGCCGCTTGCCACGCCTGGGCCAGCCGCATACTCCGACACGCGACACCACGGGTCGCGCGCAGGGGCTGCGCCCCGGTCGACATCATCCGCAGGTCGTGCGAGGGCATGACCATGCTGTTCATGGTGATCGAGCGCTTTCGCGACAACGACATGGTCCCCATCTACAAGCGTGTCCGCGACGAGGGGCGCAAATTGCCTGAGGGCCTCAAGTACTTGGACAGCTGGGTGGAGCCGAACTTCTCACGCTGCTTTCAACTGATGGAGTGCGACGATCCGCGGCTATTCCAAAAGTGGTTGCTCGAGCTGCGCGGCTCAGGTGTCAGTTTCGAATTCGTGCCGGTGGTCAGCAGCAAGGACACCCAGGAGGTCGTCAGGCCGTATCTCGACAAAGCCGAGTGACGCGTCAACTTGCATGATGAGACCGTCACCGCTCCGCGCCTTGGCGTCGGCACTAGTTTGCGAGCGTGTAAAAAGTCCCTGGAGTCTCTCTGACCCCAAGAGGGAGCCACTCAGCAGGACGCCGTGCGGTGCCAATGGTTCGGCGACCCCCGGCGCGCCAGGAAGCACTCCAGCGACACCACATGTTCACAGTGCAAACAGACGCGGCCACTCCGCTAAAGTTAGTTCCGACCGGTCCTCGTGGGTGGCGGCCATCTGTGCACGCATGACCCACTTTCGAGTTTCCTTCGATGCTTCGCCCCGCGCTCTGACAAGCTTCCTGCTTGCCTCGACACTTCTCTGGGGTTGTTCGGCAAGCCCGAGTCCCGGCGACGCGACAGGGGGCACGTCGAACGCGAACGGGGGGCACGCGAATGGCGGCGCTAGCCTCGGCGGAGGCGCGAGCACGCAGGGCGGCACCACCTCGGGTGCACAAGGTGGCGCCACCACCACTGGCGCCGGGGGCGCGCCATCGGCAGGCAACGGGCCAGGCAGCGGTGGCGCAACCGCGGGTGGCACGCAGAGCACCAACGGCGGCTCATCGGCAGGCGGCTCATCGGCAGGCGGCGCGGCCCTGAGCGGAGCGGGTCCCGGAGGAGCTGCGGGCAGCACGAGCCGCGGGGGGGCTTCCGGAAATGGCGGTGGCACCGCGAACGGCGGAAGCACAGCTGGGGGCGCCAACGCAGGCGGGCGCAGTGCCAGTGGCGGTAGCAGCAGCGGCGGCGCGTCGAACGGCGGCACAGCGAGCGGCGGAGCGAGCATGGGCGGAGCCGCGAGCGGTGGCACCTCAGCCGGTGGCAGCACGGGCCTGAGCGCGAGCTTCTACATCGGAGCCGACATCACCGACCAGGAAACGCAGTCCGACACGACGCGCGCCACCCTGCTCACGCTCATGAAGTCGCACGGGTTCAACTACATCCGGCTGCGCACCTTCGTCGATCCCAAAGCCGCTGATGGCTACGACAAGACGAACGGCTACGACGACATCACGCATACGGTCGCCTTTGGCAAGCAGATCAAGGCGGCCGGCATGGGTCTTTTGGTGGACTTCCACTACAGCGACAACTGGGCCGATCCGGGCAAGCAGTGCGTGCCGGTCGCCTGGCAAAACTACACCACCATCGCGGATCTCGCGACCGCCGTGCATGACTACACGAAGGACGCCATCACCAAGCTCATCGCCGGCGGCGCTCGCCCTGACATGGTGCAAATCGGCAACGAAACCACGCCCGGTATGCTGCTCCACCGTTGCGACAGCGGCGGTCAACCCACCGGCAACAATCCGATCACCGGCAGCACGTCGAACTGGGCAAACCTCGGCGCCTTGTTGAAGGCCGGCGTGCAAGGCGTCAAAGATGTCGACCCCAGCATCTTGATTTCTTTCCACATTGACCGCGGTGGCGACAAGGCGACGGATACCAAGGGCGCGGCGCTTCAGACTTCGACGAATTGGCTAACCAACGCCATCAAGTACGTCACGCCGGACGCCTTCGGTGAGTCTTGCTACCAGAAATATCAGGGCGATCCGAACAGCGCTGCCAACACCAAGGCCACTTGGACGAGCACCTTCGGAGGCCTCGCCACCAAGTTCCCGAACATCAAGTTCTTCGCCGCAGAATACGGGCCCTTACAGCGGGAAATCAACGACGTCGTCTTCGGGATGGCGAACAACCAGGGCATCGGCACCTTCAACTGGGAACCGACGACGCAAGGCGATTGGAATACGGGACACGACCTCTTGCGTCGCTCCGGAACGACCTACACGGCGCAGCCCGATCTGGCGCTCTACGACCAGATGAAGATCGACTACGCGAGCCGGCTCTAGCCCAGCGCACGCTCAGAACCCGACGCCGATGTGGGCGTCGGCGAGCAGCCAGGGGCCGACGTCGAGTGCGCGGTCTGCCCCGACGGCCGGCATATTTCCGATTAGGTCGACACCGGCGCGCGCATCCGCGCCCGACACCGGCAGCGCATACTCGAGCGACGCGCGCAGCAACCCCACACCGAGCGTGGCGGTCGTCTCCCCTCCAGACGCGTCGAACATGCCAACACGGGCCAACGCGGCGCCGGCGGCCACGATCGGATGCAGCTCGCGCGAGCCAGCAAAGTCGAGCCAAATCTCGGCCGCGTATTCGGAGAGCCCGCGCGAGCCGCCGGAGCGTACCCAAGTGGCCGCGGTGCGCAGCCCCGCGCTTTGGCTCCCAAAGTCCATTGCGACAAACAGGCCGCCAGCGCGGTCCCGCTCCGCGACGCGCAGTGCAGGGCCCAAACTCAAGCGCCCCCCCGCGGATTCGCGGGGGGCCGACGAGCGACGCAGCGAACCGCCTGGATCATCGACGACGGTTGCGGGCGGCCGCTCGTCCTCGAAATCAGCTGGGGGGCGGGCGAAGCGCGGCTCGGCGTGAGCCTGCAGCGGACAGCAACACCAAAAGCCCAACAACAGAGCAGAAATTCTCATGACAGCACCGACTCTGCCCTCCAGAACGCGGCGGAATGGCGCGGCTTACACCCCGCCCCCGCGCTCGTTTCCTCAGCGCGCTCAGTCGGGCCCTACGAACTTTGCGCCTCGACATTGCTCGAGGTGGCCGTCCCTTCCGCAGGGGCTCGACGCCGCCAGGTCCGGCGCCGGTAGACCTTGGTCGTCGAGGCGCGCCACGTAGGTCTGAAAGCTCGAGACGCCGCGCTTGGTGAGCGTCAGCTTGGCAAGCCACCCCGTTCGAGCTTCCGGCGTGTCGAAGCCACCGAAGACGAAGTTCCCCAAGCTGTAGAGGATGGGCTTGCCGCGATAAAACTCGGCGCCCTGTGTGACGTGTGGATGCGCGCCCAGCACTGCATCGGCACCCGCATCGAGCATCTTACGGGCTAGCTCGCGTTGGCGCGGGCACGGCTCGGTTTCGTGCTCCCAGCCCCAGTGCATGAACGGGATCACGATATCGGCGCCGCGCGCGCGCTCGCGCCGAATGTCGGCCAGCACATCTTCGTCCTCACTCCAGGCGACGCCGGGAGTTTCTGGTCCGGCTTCGAAAAAGCGCGGCAAGAATTCGTCGTAGCCGAGTAGCGCGATGCGAATGCCGTGGCGCACCAAAACGACTGCGCGATGTGCCTCGCTGAGATTGCGACCGGCTCCGAAGAACGGGAGCTCTGCCGCCGACAGCCCAGTCATGGTTTCGAGCAGCGCGTCCGGGCCGTAGTCCCCACTATGGTTATTTGCCAGGGACAGCGCCGAGAAGTAACGAGCCAGCACCGGGATCGCCCGCGGGTGCGCGCGAAACGTAAAGCGCTTACCGACGACGGGCGCCCCTGTGAGCGCCACGGGGCATTCCAAGTTTCCGAGCGCGGCGTCCACTTCCCCGAACTCGACCCGAAAACGCTCGAACGGATCCAAACCTGCCAGCAGTCCGGTGCCGGCAGGCCCATCGAGTTGAATATCGCCCACCACGGCAAGCGTCACCGCGTCCGCCGCTCGTGCGACGACGGGAACGAGAACGGCAGATGCCAGCAGCGCCCAGGCGACGAGCTTCATTTTGCCCCCCATTCGCAGTAGTACTGAAGCTCGCCGCCTTCTCGTTCGTAAACCGACTGCAGCCCGGTGAAGCCGAAAAGCGGGCTCGCTACGTACGGCGGCTTGTATTTGGCCTCGTGAAGCAACACAGGGCCCCGCGTCGAAGGCACATACGTATAGACCCGCAAGCTAGCGAGCTCTGCTGGCTCCGTCACGAACGCGAAGCGTAGCTGGAAACGGCTCTCGATCGGAATCAGCGGCACCGCATACACGTCCGTTGTGGGTTTGAGGCGTACTCGGGTCGACTCTCCGCCGTACGTATACGTGCACGCTAGCCAGCCGGGCGATTGCGCACGCGGCGCGGGACGCACGCAGCCCGCCAACGTGAGACCTAGCGCAACCCAAACGCTGCTGCGTGCGACGGCCCGCCGGACCTCGTGGGGGCGCCTCTCGACAACGACTTTTGCGGCGAGGCGTCGACTCATTCGCGCGGCAGGATGCCCAAACCGCTGGGCGCAATTGCAAATAAATCAACGCCGTGTGTGGTCGGCTCGCCTACAGTGGATTTTGCGTGTTCATCCCCAGCCTAGGCGGAGCGAACCGACAGGGATTGCGGCGCCAGAAGTCCCCTGAAGTCGACGTCTCGCTTCGAGCCTCCGCGCCCGGTGATTTGCGAGCGCGGAACGCGCCCCTTACGCTTGGCGTTTGCCCTTTCGGGCAGGGCCTTGCCACTTACGGGAAGCCCTTTGCCCACTCGGGCTGGGCGTTTTGCATTTTGCGGCAAACAAGCAGAGGAAGCTCTCCATGCGAATTCGTCTCCCTCATTCGAGCGCGCGCTACGTCGGCATCGCCTGTGTGGCGCTCGCGGCGGGCACCGTCGGGTGCTCCGATTCGAGTCAC
>JAEUAF010000316.1 GCA_019695485.1 Sorangium sp. | reverse complement strand
CCGCTGGTACCGGGCAGACGGCAAAACCCAGTGCCCAGCCCCCACCCCCTGCCAGAACCGCCCGCGAGCGCCGGAATGACCCAAAGCGAAGACCCCTGGTCAATCGCGCGCGTGCTTTCCTGGGCCGCCGAGGATTTTACGCGCCGCGGCTTGGCGAGCCCGCGTCTCGACGCGGAGCTCTTGTTGGGCTTCGCGCTCGGCTTGGATCGCATTCGGCTGATCGTGGACTCGAAGCGTCCGCTCAGCGACGCGGAGCTAGGCCGCTATCGCGAGCTCATCAAGCGGCGCCGCCGCGGTGAGCCGATCGCCTACATCCGCGGGGAGCGTGAGTTTTATGGACTCCCCTTTCGCGTCGATGCGCGGGTGTTGGTGCCGCGGCCCGACACCGAGATCTTGGTCGAAACGGCGCTCGGTCGCACGCGCCCGCGTGCTCTCTACGGGCGCGCGCTCGACCTTTGCACCGGCTCGGGCTGCATCGCCATCGCCTTCGCGCGTCAGCGCCCAACTTGGAGGACCACGGGGACGGATCTCTCGCCGGGAGCGCTCGCCGTCGCGCGCGACAACGCACAACGAATCGGTGTCACCTTTTCGACCAGCTTCGCAGAAGGCGACCTCTTCGCCGCGCTGCCGGCGGACGCGCGCTTCGAGCTCATCGTCTCGAACCCCCCGTACATTCCGAGCGGCGACATCGCGGGTCTCGACGCGGATGTGCGGGATTTCGAGCCACGCCTGGCGCTCGATGGCGGCGACGACGGGCTTCTTCTGGTGCGCCGAATCGTGGAGCAGGCGCCGCAGAGGCTCACACGAGGCGGTGTCTTGGCGCTCGAAATCGGCCATGATCAGGCCCCGCGAGTCGCCGAGCTGCTGCAAGCGCAGGGCTTCCAAGCGGTCGAACGCAAACGCGACTACGCCGGCATCGAGCGCGTCGTGAGCGGCGTCTACGGCCCGCCGTAGAACGTGGAACGAATCCCACCGAATACGCCGAAAGCGTGGCTCGTCTCCGAATACAGGTAATTCGACGACAGCATGGGCCCGAGCGCGAAGTGCCCAAAGCGGAACAGCTCGTAGCTGACCCCACCACCCACCACGCTCATCAGTCCACCGTCGGTTTTCTCGCGCCCGCCGGTGATACTCACGCCGCCCGCGCCAAAGTCGGCGAACGTGCTGAGGTCGCGCCAAGGCCCACCGAGGGACCAGGCGGGAAAGCCCTCGACGTGCAGGATGAACGCGCCGCCGGCGGCCTTGAGGTTGCCCGAGCCTGCCCCGAAGCTCGACATGCCGACGCCGAACGTAAACCAGTCGCGCAGCGCGCCGCCCACCCACAGCGACCAAGCCGAGCCGAGCCCCGCATCAATCGACGACTGGTAGGCGGGGTCGTACTGCTTGCCCACGTCGTTGGGATAACCGCTGGCGTCGCCGAAGCCGATCCCGAGCCCCACCGAAGCAGCTAATCCGGAACGGCGCTGCGCCTTGGTCTGGTAGCCACCGTCCCACTCCTGTGACGCGGCGAGGGCCAGCGAAGGGGTCAACAGCGTAACGAATCCGAGAAGGAGCCCGAGTCGGCGCATCGGCCCCATTTCTTGGTCGCCAGGCGGGCTGGGTCAAGAGCGAACCCCCTCACGCGGAGAATACCCGCGCCGCGAGAAGCCGGAACGCGCGGGCCGCGCCGAGGGACTAGGGCTCCCGCGAGCTGCGCCGCCGCCGCGATAGCACGCGAAGCAAGTCGAGTACCGCAGCCTGGACATCAGGCGGGAGTGCCTCCAACAAAGCAGCCGCCTCGCTTGAAGGAGACGAGACCCCAGTACCGCCCACCAACTCACCCGCCGAGATGCCGAGCCCCTTGGCCAGAGCCAGCACAGTACTCAGCGACGGATCGCGTCGACCATTCTCGACCGTCCCAATGTAGTTCGGCGTGAGGCCGGACTGCTCCGCGAGCTGCTCGAGAGTCAGCCCGAGCACGCCTCGACGGCGACGAACTTCGC
Source organism: Sorangium sp. (assembly GCA_019695485.1). GTDB lineage: Bacteria > Myxococcota_A > Polyangia > Polyangiales > Polyangiaceae > PMG-095. The sequence continues at coordinate 3,953 of JAEUAF010000316.1, read as the reverse complement.
GTCCGAACGTCATCGGAACCGGATTTCTTCTCGTTCCCGGGCCTGACATGAACCACTGATAGTGTTGATTCTCAACACTATCAGATAGTGATGCGAGCCGCGCGAGGGAAGGCCGGACCGCCGACTTTCGTTTCCCGAGATTTCAGAAACTTGGCCACCCTCCGAAACTTCCGGCAAACGTCGTTCATGTCCCGTACGGGTAGCTCCATCTTAACGAGAAGCGCACTGGCGCTTTTCGCGCTGGCGCCCGCGTGCGGCTCCCACGGTGGCGCGCCCCTCAACAAGTCCGACGCCGAGGATAGCGCGATCCCCCCGGTCGTCGCGCCACCCGAAACGGGACCGAAGCTCGGCGCCATCGCCAACGCGACGGCGATCTTGGAGAAGCCCGTGGCGGGTGCGCGCTGGTTGGGTGCGCTTCATGGCGGTGCATTGGTCGCCCGCGGACAGACGCCGCTTCGTAAGTCGCGCGATTGCGAGGCAGGGTATTACGCGGTGTTTCCGCGAGGCGTGGTCTGCCTTAGCCAGGGAGCGACGCTCGACCTCGGCCACCCCACGCTGGCCGCCATGGCCATCCAACCCACGCTGGATCAGCCGCTCCCCTACACTTACGGGCGAACACGCGAGGACGGCGCTCTATACGAGCGCGATCCCGCGAGCGACAACGCCGTGCGCGAGGTGCAGAAATTGCCCCGCGGATCGGCGATGGCGATCGTCGGCTCGTGGTCGGCGCGCATCGGAAACGGCGAAGCAGAGCGCTTCGGATTGCTCACGAACGGACGCTTCGTGCGCGCGCGCGAGCTCGAGGCCGTGCGTGGTTCGAACTTCAGCGGCGTTGAAGTCAGCGAAAAACACGAGCTCCCCGTGGCGTTCGTGGTCAAGCGCGGTGTCTCCAATTTCAAGCCCGACGACGACCGCTTCACGAAGGCTGACGCGCTCGAGTACCACGCGACAATTCCACTTTCCGGTCGCTTCCGCACCCTGAACGGCACCAAGCTCTGGGCTGCTGAAGGCGAGCGCTGGGTTCGCGAGCAAGACGTCACGATCGTGCACCGGCGCACTCACTTTCCAGACTTCGTCCGCGACGGACAGCGCTGGCTCGACATCGGCGTGATTCTCGGGACGCTCGTGGCTTATGAGGGGAAAAACCCCATATTCGCGACCCTGGTGAGTACAGGCCGCGATAGACTGAGCGAAGGGGCGGCGAGCGATGGCGCGCCTGCGGTCACCAAGCTCGGTACGTTCGAGATCGTCGCCAAGCACGTCACGCTGCTCGGCGCGCCGCCAGAGCGCGCGGCCGAGCGCTTCGCCGTGTTCGACTTGCCCTGGGCGCTCGAGCTCTCGTCGGGCCAGGCGTTGTTTGCGGCGTACTGGCACGATCGCTTCGGCATCGAACGCGGCCCTGGCGACGTGGAGCTCGCACCCATCGACGCCCAACGCCTGTTTCAATGGGCGAGCCCCGCGCTGCCCAAGGGCTGGCACGCGGCGGGGGCCGACCCCGGACAGAAGACACTCGTCGTCGTGCACAAATAGAGGGCAGCGCTTCTTGCTAAGAGCGCAGCGCACATGGCGTGTCTGTCCGTCGGTCTCGCGACCCCTCAGACAGCGGGCATCGCTGAAATCGTCGAACCTGGCGCGCAAGCGCTGCTGCTGCGTCCACAGCCAGCGCGAGCTCGAGTTCAGGGGTCGATCAGCGTCTGACAGTCGAAATCGGCGGCGTCGATGTAGCCGTCGCCGTCGTTGTCGATGCCGTCGTCACAGGCGCAGGCTTCTTCCTGGAGATCGGTCTTGCCATCGTAGTCGTTGTCGATGCCGTCGCAACACGAGCCGCTCGTGCAGCTTGTGTGGCAATCGGCGGCGGGACTGCACACCGACGAATCCGCGCCCTCGACAGATACGTTCGTGCAGCTCGGAACTTGGGCAAGATCCGCCCATTGTCGTTCGAACTCGGCGTGGAATTGCGCTGCGAAGGCCGCATTCGCGACGTAAAGCGTATTCTCGTCGTTCTGCGCGTCACCCGAGGCAGTGAAATTCATGGAGCCGAACACGACCGCCGCCGCGGGCGTCAAAGCGTCGGCGACCGCCCACTTCGAGTGGGATTTACCGCCCCAATTCTCGATCTTCACGGGCACCCCGCTGGCACAGAGCGCGTGATGCTGCGAGTAGGCGTTGCTGGCGCCGCTCGCATCCAGCACCATGCGCACGGCAACACCGCGCGCACGCGCGGCGCTCACCGCGTCGGCGATCGGCTGACTCGTGAAATAGAACATGGCGATATCGAGCGACTGCGTGGCCGCGTTGACCAGCGGCAGCACGGCGTTCTCGGTGGCGTGATCGGTGGGCGAAAAGTAGCTCTTCACCAGCGTTCCATCGCTGAAGTGAGCCGCGTCGATCACGTGACCGCCGAGATCAGTTTTGCGATTGTGGAAGCGCCCCGCCGCCATCTGCTCGAATTGTGCGGTATAGACTTCGGCGACGCGATACGAGCTGAGCAAGGCCGCGACATCGGAGTTGTACTCGCCGCCGAGCTCAGTGTCGCTGATGTTGGTGCTCCCGGTCCAAACCCGCGCGTCGTCGAACACGAAGAACTTGTCGTGCATAATGTAGCTGTAGCCGGGGCCCAAATCGCACGCGACGCTGCCCGGCGACAAGGCCGCGATCAGCGTCGGCGTGTCGGGATAGCCAAACGCCGTACAGTCCGCGTTTTCGCTGTCGACGACGCCGCGAACCCGCACACCGCGCGCTTCCGCGCGTGCCAGCGCGGCCACGATGTCCGGCTGCGCGCGCACGCCGTACACCGCAAAGTCGATGCTGCGTTGAGCGGCCTCGATCGCTCCGAGTAGCTCCTGACAGATCGGACGTTCACACGTCGCCTCAGGAAGCCCATGTTGGTTTTCCGTAAAGCGCACGCTGAACGTGAACGGCTCGGGGAAGTCTCCGTTCGCACAGCTTCCGGAACTTTCGCCGAGGCTCGGAGCAGCGCAAGCTGCAAAGGCGGCGATCGAGCAATCCGCTCGACTCTGCGCTTGCCCGTTCAGGCAGGGGAACGGGCCGACCCGCGTCCCCGCGAGCTCGTTTCCGTTGGCGTCCAAAAGCCAAACCTGGTCCTCCGTGGTGATGCTGGCGCCACGCGAAACCACGACGCGCTGCCCCTTGGCGAGCGCCGTTTGTAGCGCGGAACAGGAGGCGCCCGACGGGCTCGAATCACACACGCGAAACGCCCCGCACCCCGCGGCGCTCGTGCAGAACACTTCGACCTTGTCCGCCGTCGACCCGGCATAGGCAGTTGCCTGGGCCACTTCCGTCACGATCAGGGGCAGCGTTTCGAGCGAGGCGCGCGCGGGCGTCGCGCGTTCGGGAGAAGCTCCACACCCGACGCATAACCCCACGCTGAACACACCCAAGCTAGACCTGAGCCGATACATCGTTCTTACCTCGTGCACTCGCGGGTCGCGAGTGTTGACTCGCAATCATTTCCGAATTCCGAGCGCTCGTAAACCAAAACATCGCGCGGCTCGACGCCCACCCGAGCGCAAATCTCGGGCAGGCGCGTCGAAGCAGACGACAGCGTAGTAAGGTCTTTGCCTGGCGGCGGAGCGCGCGCCAACACGATGACGTTGGCGTTACACCAAGACGCCATCGCGACCCCTCGCGCAGCAAGGTTCGGCCCGAACGCGCGTCTCCAAAAGACCCGTTGCCAGCCGACGCGCGTCGCGACTATGTCGCCACGATGTGGCAACGTACCGTGTCGGGATTGGCTTGTGGGTTGGCCCTTTCGTGTGGAGGAGCCCTGCCGCAAGCAAGCCATGCGCCGGCTTCGACTGAGCCCGGCACGTCGCCCAAGGCCGCAGTCGCCCACGCGCGCAGCCCATCAGCCGTTTTGGCCCGCTACTGGTCGTTCGAGAAACCGCCGGCGTTCTCGCTGTATGTGGACCTCGAGGGCCTGCTCCGCAGCG
>JAEUAF010000245.1 GCA_019695485.1 Sorangium sp. | reverse complement strand
GGCTGGCTCGCAAGTGGTGCAGAACCAGGAAGCGCACCTGCTGACGCAACGCTTCATCCGCCGAAAAAAGCCGCTCGCGCCGCTCGAGCTTGTCGAACATGCGCGCCCCCACCTCGGCGTGGCCGAAAAAGTGCACTTCCCCCTCAGGGCTGATGCTGCGCGTTTTCACCTTGCCGATGTCGTGGAACAGGGCGGCGTAGCGCACCTCGATCCGACACACGCTTTGAGCCACGACTTGCTTGGTGTGTTTCCAAACGTCCTTGTGTCGCCACTCCCCATCGCCAAAGCCGACCATCGCTTTCACTTCAGGGAGGAGCACGTCGAGCACCCCAGCGGTGAGCAGCGCGTCGAGGCCCTCGTCGGGGTGGTCCCCCAACATCACGCGATCGAGCTGAGCTCGCACGTCGGGCCGAGACAGGGCGGCCAAATCGTCCGGTAAGGTCAAAACCACGGGCCGGTCCGCCACCCCGCGCTCGGCGCACACCACCGCTCGTTCGAGCGCCAGCATGGCCCTGTCCTTGTCCGCTTGGGGAGCAGTCGTTCTCAAAGTCATGGCAGCTCAGGGCGCGCGACTACTACGTGGGCCGGCCCAAAGCGCAAGCAGAAAAAGAGCCAACAGCCGGTGCGCCCGCCGCGGTCCTTCGCATTTTGCAGCCCAATTCGAGACGTTTCCACGAAAATCAGCAGAAATCGGGCGTCCAGGGGCATTGAGCGATACGCTTCGCGTCGATGGTTGTGCACCGCGGCCGCCCCCCGCGCTTCGACCCCGCTCGCCTCGTGGCACGGGTGTTGTGCGCGGTATTTGGGCTGGTGGGGCTGTTGCCGCTCGGTGCGGGCGTGATCTTGGAGCTTTCCTCGATTCAGCGCTGGGCATCCCAGGAAACTGCGCGGATCCTGCGAGAGCAACTCGGCGTCGTGGCGCACTACGAGGTCAGCGTCCACTTGGTGCCGTTACGTTTACGCATCGACCATTTGGTCGTGCCGGCGAGCGATGGCGGCGGCCCGGCACTCAGCGTCGACCACGTAAGCGTCAGCCCCCGCATCTTCAGCCTGCTCGCGGGTCGGCTGGACGTGGGGGACATCGAAGTCGCCTCGCCGCACGCCCGCCTGATCATCGAACACGGCGAGCTAAAGAACGTTCGCTACCGGTTGCCGAAGGCCAACCCCAAAGCCAAGAAGGTCGAGCAGAGCCCGTTCGGTTCCCTCGCCGTGAGTGACGGCCGCTTCACGCTCGATATCGACGGCACCCACATCGACACTGGCGCTATCGATCTCGACGTGTTCGCCGAGCGCGGACCGTCCTTCGAAGTGATGCTGAGCGCGAGCGGCGCCACGCTCGTAAGACAGCGCACACCGCTCGGCTCCGGCATCCCCGCCGACGCGCCGAAGGTAGAAGACGCCGACGCCATCTGCCGGCTGGAGCTGCGCGCACGCTGGGAAGGTCGAGAGCTCTTGATTCGCCGACTCTCGGCGCTCGGCGTGCTCGATCTGGACCCTGCCGCTGGACCTGCGCCATCCTGCGAAATCGGCGCCAATTCCGTGGGCAGGGTGGCGCTTCGCTTGTCGCAGCTCAGAGCGACGCTGCCCGAAGCCGAGAAGCCGCGCGTTTCGGGGCACGTGGTCGTGCGCGCCCCATTGGCGCTCCTGAATCGGTTCGTGAAGACGCTGCCGCTCGCGGGCTGGGTCGGCTTCGCCGGGGACGTGCGCTACGACGGTCGCAACAAGCTCCCCGAAGTGCGTGGGCGGGTGAGCGGCGGCGGAATCGCGCTCGAGCGCTATCGCCTGGCCAGTGAACTCGGCGTTGACCTCGATCTGAACCGCGACGTGATTCACATCCCTCGCTACGAGATGGTGTTCGCGGACGGCCACGTGCTCGCCACCAATGGTCGCATCGAGCCGCTCGCGGCGGGCGTGCCGGTCTCGCTCGAGCGCGTCGACGGCAAGGGTATGCTGTTCGAGAGCCTGATGCGTGACGTCGGCGTCACGCCAAATACCATCGTGCGCTGGGCATTGACCGGAACCCACGTGGCCAACATCAAGGGCACGCTCGCGCCGCTCAAGATCGACGCCGATCTCGCCGCGGAGACGCGTGATTTCGAGGTATTCGACCGCGCCTTCCACGATCCGGAACGGAGTCACATGATCGGCGTGAAGAGCGCCAACCTGCGCGGCAAAATCGGCGTGAGGCCGCAGGCGCTGCTCTTCACCGACGTGCGCACGGAGTTCGGCAAGAGCAGCATGTTCGTGAAGCTCGTCTCGATCGGCTTCAACAACGAGATCGAGCTCGAGGTGGCGCAAGGCTCCCACTTGCATCTCGCTGACATCAGCCCGCTCATCACCATCCCGATGTCGGGGGAAGCCGAGATCGACGCGCAGATGGGCGGCCCTGGCAATAACCCGCTCTTGACCGGCAATCTCCGCGTGCAGGGCTTCGACTTCGGCAAATTTCCGCTCGGCGACATCAAGAGCTCTAAGTTCAAGTTCAGGCCGCTGTGGGTCGAGATCACTGACGTGATCGCGCGCAAGGGCGGCAGCGACTTCACGGTGCCGAACGCACGCCTCGACTTCGGAACGCGGGCTTCGTTGGTGGTCGACGCCCACGCCAAGGCCGATTCGATGGACCTGCGTGATTTCTTCGCGATGTGGCACTTCGACGACGATCCGCGCTTCGACCCGATCCGCGGCCACACAGCGCTCGACACTCAGCTGCGCTACGTGCTCGGCGGCCCCGAAGATCATTGCGGCGGCGGCGCGCTGCGCGTCGCCGGTAAGCTCAAGGCGCACGAGCTCGACATGTTCGAGGAGCGCTACGACGGCGGCGAATCCACCTTCGACCTGCTCTGGCACGATCGCGACGCCACCTATCGAGGCGTCGTCCTCAGCGTGCCCGATTTGGTTCTGCACAAGGGCGCGGGCGTGCTGACCGGGAAGCTCAACATGCAGACCGGTGCGAAGTTGAGCGGCAGCGGTAGCGCCGTCGGTGTGCCGCTCGCGCGCATCGACGCCTTGCCGCGGATGCTGCGAGCAGCGGAGGGCAGCGTGAACGCCACGGCGACCCTGTCGGGCACGGTCGACGCCATGGAGCTCAACGCGAGCGGCACTATCTCGAGCGTACGCGTCGGGCGTAAGACCCTGCCACCGTCGAGCTTCCGCACGCGACTCGAGCCGATAAGACGCCCTGAGACGATCATCGCGACCACGCGCTGCGGCCAACCGGTTTCCGCTCCATTCGATCGCACCGACTACGACCGCGACCTGCCGATGGGGATCTTCCACAACTCGGGGGAGCTCTACGGCGGTCAGGTGGCATTCAGCGATCTGCGCGTGACGCGTCAGCGGGACAAGACTTTACGCGGCGAGGTCCAACTGAAGGACCTCGACCTAGGCGCCCTCGTCGAGCTCAGGCCTGACGTGGCGTTGAGTGGGGCCCCGCCCAATGGTCACGTCTCGGGCGTGATGAAGATCGACGAGCTCGCGTTCGCCGAGCCCGGCGCTGCGCGCGGCAGCCTGGCGCTCAGCCAGCTGCGCCTCGAACGAAGCGGCTATCGAGCCGAGCTCTTGCCAGGATCCGAGCCCTTCGCCCTCGCAACCCGCAAGCTTAGCGTGCCGAAGGCAGCCTTCACCGTGACGACCCCCCGGCAGGTGAGCGCAACGCTCGACATCGCGGCCACCCTCGATCGCCTGGGCGGCGCGCCCACGGTCGACGCGACACTCGACATGCGTCCGACGCCGCTCGCTGGTCTGGTCGGTCTGATGCCCCGCGTGGAACGCGCCGAGGGCTCCCTGTTCGGCCACTTTCGCCTGCTGGGTGCGCTCGCGAACCCGCGAGTGAACGGCAACCTCGGCATCGATCGGGGTGAGCTCAGCGTGCACGGTCTGCCGACCTCGATCAGCAACATCGATCTGGCGCTGGGTATCGACGGCAGTGAGCTCACGATCAGCCGCGGCTCGGCGCGGCTCGGTAGCGGCAGTGTGCAGCTGAGCGGCGGGGCGCCCTTGAATGGACTTGCTCTAGGCGAGGCCCGCGTGCACGCCGTCGCCCGCGACCTGGCGCTCCCGCTCAAAGACGGAATTCGAGCCTCCGCCGACGCGGACTTGTTCGTGATTTGGAAGCCCCCAGGCGAAAACCAAGACAAGACGCTGCCGCGGGTAACGGGCAACGTGTTCTTGAAAACCTTCGAGTACAAGCGAGCCGTCACCATCGCAGCGGACCTGAATTCGTTGGCCCAGCGCGGCAAGCGCACTGAGTTCGAAGCCTACGACCCGAGCGAAGACGCCGTCGAGTTCGACGTGCTGGTCAAGGCGCAGCGACCCCTCAAGATTCAAAATGACATCGTGGACGCCGCGCTCGCGCTGACCGACGAAGGCCTAGAGCTCGCGGGAACGAACGCCCGCTTCGGACTGCGCGGCGAGTTGAAGCTGAAGGCTGGAGGCCACATCTTCTTGCGGCGCAGCGATTTCGAGATCCGCGACGGCTCGGTGCGCTTCGACGACTTGACGCGGATTGCGGCGCGCGTCGACGTCACCGCCGTCACCGAATATCGGCGCTACACCAGCAGCCTGAGCGGGGGCGCGGCCGCGGCCACGACTGGCGCCAGCTCAGGCACCGGCGTCACCGGCGGCCGCTGGGCAATTCGCATGCACGCCTACGGGGACGCCGACAACCTGCACGTCGACCTCACGAGCGACCCGGCATTGCCCCAGGACGACATCTTCCTGCTCCTGACCGTGGGCCTGACGCGCGCCGAGCTCGATCAGGCCCAGAGCGCGAGCGTGGGCGAAAGCGTAGCGTTGGAAGCCCTCGGCACCTTGACCGGGGCCGATCGCGCAGTGAAGAACGCCGTCCCAATCATCGACGAATTCCGCTTTGGATCGGCCTATTCCGCGCGCACGGGTCGCACTGAGCCGACCGTCACCGTCGGCAAACGCCTCACGGATCGCGTGCGCGCGAACGTGACGAGCGGCCTCGCGGAGTCGCGCGAAGTGCGGTCCAACGTGGAGTGGCGGCTGTCTCCGCGCGTCAGCGTGGAAGGCTCCTACGACAACGTGAACGACATCTCGAGCTCCTCCCTTGGAAACCTGGGCGCCGACGTGCGCTGGCGGCTCGAATTCGAGTAGCGCCCGGCGGAAAAGCCCGCAAAACGATTGTCACCTTCCGAGCGCGGCACTAGTCTTTTCGGCGTGAACGTTCGTTTGATCCGAGAGATGCGCTTCGAAGCGGCGCATCGCCTTCCCAAAGTGCCCCCCGGTCACAAGTGCGCGCGACTCCACGGCCACAGTTTCAAGGTCGAACTGGCGATTTTTGGCCCGGTCGACCCGAAGACAGGTTGGCTGATCGATTTCGCGGAGATCGATCGGATTTGGCAGCCGTTGCACGACCTGCTCGATCACAACTACTTGAATGAAGTGGACGGGCTCGAGAACCCCACCAGTGAGAACCTCGCAGCCTGGCTATGGGAGCGCTTGCGGCCGCAGTTGCCCGAGCTCGAACGCGTGATCGTGCACGAGACGTGCGACGCGCGCTGCGAATACGACGGTCGCTGAGCGAACACTAAGCGCGCCGTCGACGCCGCGCACCGACAGCAGCGGCGAGTGCGGTCAACGCCGCCAGCGCAAAGCTACCTTTATCTCGAGAACCAGGAATCCGACAACCGCACGCCGACGCTCTAGACTCGCTACGCGGGGCCACGCCGCCTGCCGAGGTTCCAATGCCGCCGTTGGCAGCGGAATCGGACGCTTTACCCCCTGAGGCGGTCGTTCCGCCGTTTCCAAGAATGCTAAGTCCGCCCGAGGAGGACGGCGTGCCGCCCGCGCTCGCGCCTCCGGCGCTCACGACCACCACACCGCAGACTCCATTCGTACAGCTGGCGCCTCCCGGACACAGCGCACCATCGCAGGCGTCGACACACGCGCCGTTGCGGCAACCCAGACCGGCACCGCAGCTGACCGTGTCGCAGCCCGGCTCTACACAGCGCCCGTCTTTCGCACAGCTCTTGCCTTGCGGACAGCCGCTGCAGGTGCAGTCGCCGACGCAGACTCCGCGATCGCAGAAGGTCCCGGTCGCGCAGGTAATGCCGGCGCACGGATCGACACAGCGATCCAGCTCGCACTCTTGCCCGATGGGACACGTGATCCCTTCGCAAACACCCACGCACTTACCGGCGCGACAGGCCAGGCCCGCGCCGCACGTCACGTTCTTGCACGCGGCCTCGATGCAGAACCCGTCCTGCCCACAGACCAGCGGCGAAGGGCAATTGAACTCACCCGTATTGCAGGCGCCAACACACTTCCCACGCACGCAGACCTGGCTCTCGGGGCACAGGTTGCCGTCGTCGACTTGCCCGTTGCAGTCGTTGTCGACGTTGTCGCATTGCTCGGGCAACTCCGAATACTGCTGTTTGCAGAGCGGCTTGCCCATGAACGAACACTCGGTCAGGCCGGCGGCGCAGAGCCCCTGCTTTCCGGTGTCGCAAGGCTCGCCGCCGCCGGGGCAACTGACCCCCGTAATCAGGAACACCTTGTCGTTGAAGTCGCCGTCGTTGCCGAACCAGGTCGTGTCGTTCGCGCCCTCCCAATCCTCGAAGGCGATGTAGTACGCGCTCTGATGAACGCTCGAGCGATAAGCGAGCATCATCTTCCAATTGCCGGGCATCGTGCAGCCGGTGCAGTTCGCGTTGCGCTGATATTCGGAATAGTAGATGGCCGTGCCGCCGAATTTGGTCAGCGCAAAACCGATGAATCCGCCAGCGTAGTTGGCGCTAGAGCGAATGTCCGCAGCGTTGACCGTCTGACCCGTGACGGCGCTCGCCTCGGGAACTATCTGAAACAGCTTGTCCGGCTTGGCCGTCGGGCTCGCAGGCACGTTGTACCAAGCCAACCCGGCGGCGGCGCTCGACTGACTCAGCACGAGCGTCGCGGTGAAGTCGCACAGCGGAGAGAACGTGCCCGGCTCGGGGCTCGCCTGCTGAACCGCGTCGATGGCCTCGCCTTGACTCTTGAAGTAGTCGGAGAGCAGTGTCTCGTTGTCGTGCGGCGTCAGGTTCGGAACCTGCGTTCCATTTGGCTCAACGACTTGCGCCCCAGCAATGCTCGCGGCGAACAGCAGGCCAAGGGCGAGGGCAACGCTCACGCCCAGTCGGCGCACCTCGAAGCGTGACCGCTCGCCTAACGCATTGCGGAGCGGCGCCGTGCGCCCAAGCCAACCTCGGAATCCAGGCATGGGCGTAACTTAATTTACTTTATGAAAGCAGCAAGCGTGGCCGCCTTGCCGTTATTTTTGGCTATGTACGGTATCGGACCGACCGGGCGCGCCTCTCACTCCCGCGCGAGTTCGTCGAGCTCGAGCCCAGCCAACGCGGCGAGCGGTAGCGGATGGTACGGCGGACGCGGTGTGATGCCGTGCCCCGGATCGCCGCCACGCGCCACGAGTTCGAGAGCACAGCTCACGAGACACGACTTACCCTGGCACACCCCGGTACCAAATCCCGTATAGCGCTTGAGCGACTCGATATCGCGATGACCCAAGGCCATGGCGCGCTCGAGCTCTTCGACGGTCACGTCCTCGCAACGACACACGATGCGCTTCATGGGGCTCACCAACTGACGGAAGCGCTCGCGCCCGAGCGCCTATTTCCGTTCAATCATGGGCGAGATCCGCGCAGACGCCAAGCGCGTCTTCGCGGATTGTGCCGCTCGCGAACTCCACGCCGCACGGAATCGGGCCGCCGAAGCTCTCGGACAGATCGACGCTGAGCGCGCTCGCCCAATCGCGAGCGCCGTCGAAGCGCGCGCGGATCACGCCTTCTTGGTCGATGAACCAGGTCTCGGGGTAAAGCTTCGTGCCGTATTTCTCGCGAACCACCTTAGCGTCCGGATCGACCATGACCACGAACGGAGGATCACCACCCAGCACCGACTTCAGCGTGTCGCGCGCATCCTCCAGGCTCTCGTCCGTGGAGACCGTCAGCAGCACGACGTTGGGATGTTCGCGCAGCGCTTTTCCGAGATTGGCGAGGGACGGCATCTCCTCGAGACAAGGTCGACAATTCTTGGTCCAGAAATTCAAAATTACGCTCTTCCCGCGGAAGGAGCTGAGACGCACTTTCCCGCCACCCAACGCGGGCAGCTCGAAGTCCGGTGCCTTGCGGTTGCGGGCAGCGTAGTTGGGGCGGAGCGCACACAGTGCGGAGCAGGAGTGGCGCGTTTCACCGTCACGGGCGGCGGCGACGAAACCATAGACGCCGGCCGCCGCGAAGGCGATGAAACCAATCTGGGCAAATTGCGGGAATTGCACGAGGTCGGAACTCTACCATCGGCCTCGGGCGGCGCGCCACGGCTCGGCCCTGGCAGCCACGCCGGCCCGTTGATGCGCGCTTGGCGCCAGCCAAATTTGGCACCCTCGGGTCAACCCGCTGACACGCCCCGCTCCCTCGCTTTCGCGCGAAAGCGCGCCCCACGCCTCGGTTTCCATGATCGGGTACTGGACGTCCTGCCACTGGTCCAGCGGGCTGCGGCTCGTGGCACGCGCCATGCAACCTCGCCGTTGCCACCCCCCGTAGCAACGCAAGAGACCCAATGGCGATCACGATCCAAACCAACATCTCCTCTCTCGAGACGCAGAAGGCGCTCAACAAGACGCAATCCGCGTTGAACAAGAACTTCACGCGCTTGTCGAGCGGCTATCGCGTCAACACTGCCGCGGACGACGCTGCCGGTCTCGCCATCAGCGAGAGCATGAAGACGCAGATTCGCTCCTACGTGGTGGCGGAGCGCAACGCCAACGACGCGCTGTCGATGACGCAAACGGCGGAAAGCGTGCTCGGGGACATGAGCGACATCCTTGGTCGTATGCGCGAGCTTGCGATGCAGGGCGCCAACGGCAGCATGACCGACGTCGATCGCGGCTACCTCGACACCGAGTTCACGGCGCTGAAGGAAGAGATGGCGCGCATTCAGACCTCCGCAAAGTTCAACGGACGCCAGCTGATTTCGCCGACTGCCTACGATATCACGTTTCAGATCGGCCTCAACAACACCAGCAGCGACCAGATTCAGCTCACGTTCGGAGGTCTCGGACTGACGTCACTGCTGGACGCGACCACCAACGTCGCAGGCACGACCACCTCCAACGCGCTGACGGCGCTCGGGCGGATCGACGGCGCGTTGCAGATCATCTCCACGAATCGCGCCAAGTACGGTGCGACCATGAATCGGCTCGAGGTTTCGATCTCGTCGATTCAGACGATGCGCCTCAACCTGACGGCCGCAAATTCGCGGATCCGCGATGTCGACGTGGCGCAAGAGACGGCTGAACTCAGCCGCAACCAAATCCTATCGCAGGCGGGTTCCTCCGTGCTCGCGCAGGCCAACCAGTTGCCGCAGCTTGCTCTGCAGCTGCTCAAGTGACGAAGTCGCACCGGCTGGCGCTGCGCTCCGCGGGCGCCCTAGTAAGCCTGCGACCAAGCGCATCTCGAATCAGTCGGCGTCCGCCCGCTGAGACGTCGCGAACGATACGGCCATGCGACCGCCCGGATAGCCATCGACGCTCACCTCGAGCACCATCCAGTGCCCGCCCGCGGCACTGATCTGCCGCGCCGTCCGCATCAAGATAGGCGCCTCTTCCGCGATTGACTCCAGCACGGCGCGTCGCTCGGCGACGTTCGCGGCCGCGGTCGCCAGCACGTTCACGACCTCTTTGAAGTTTTCGTCGATCTGGGCGTCGGCAGCGCCAGCCTTGATCGCTTCGTCCACCAT
>JAEUAF010000208.1 GCA_019695485.1 Sorangium sp. | reverse complement strand
TCGAGCCCTCCGTCAGCTGATCAGGGTCGGGTCAGACCGAGTGGCGATGCTTTGTCGAAAGGGACCTTCGCATGTCGATGTTTTCGAGAGTTTGCTGGGCGTCGGTGGTCTTGATGGCAGGCGCCTGCGCCGGGAGCACGAGCCCGTCCGGCGGCCTCGGAGCATTCGGAAGCGGTGGCGGCACCGGCAGCGGCGTCGGCACCGCTCAAGGAACAGGCAATACGAACGGCTCCTTCTGCGTCGTTGGCCAGCAAGGCTGCCCCTGCGACCCAACCGGCACCTGTGCCACTGGGCTCAACTGCATCGCCAACAAGTGCTGCAGCGGCAGTAACTGCTCCGTTGGTACCTCGACGACCACTACCGGTTTAGGCGATCCAACGCCCATCGGCGGCACTGGCCAAGGCAGTTCCACGGGTATGCCCGGCAGGGGAATGGGAATGGGAATGGGAATGGGAATGGGAACGGGCGGCGCCGTGGCGACCGGCTCGGGCGGCGGAAACTCAGGCAGCTCCGTGTGCGCCCCAGGTGTCGTGGGCCCCGTGATCACCGACTGCGGCTACCCCTACACCAGCGCGAACGCGCGCACGAGCGTGGTGTTCAACGAGAGTGAGGTGCTGCGAGCCATTTTGCCATCGGGGGGCGCACCGCTCGCCAGCGTGCGCTTGTTCTACAACGACGAGAACGCGCTCACGCTCGGCGTGCGCAGCGTCGTCGTGAAATCGTCGAGCGGTACGAGCAGCGCTGACTTCCCAGTGTCGCCGTTGCTAGCCAACCCCGACAGCAAGCGCAGCCCCCAAACCGGCAGCAACGCCATCTCAGGCGACCTCAGCGGACTCGACCCCTCGAATCGCCCGATGTGGCCCGCCTTGTTCATCACCGATACGACCGTCGACCCCAACGACCGCAGCGGCGATTGGCAGCTCGGCGGTGCGCCATTCAACCCGACCGCGGTGTTCGGCACCTGGAAGGCTGCGGTTCGCAACGTGGACAAGACCGTGAATCCCAATGTCGCGGACATCACACCCGACGCCGATCCGGACAAGAACGGCTGGAACATCGGCCGCGGTGATCCCATCCCCGCGGCAGTCATGGCCAGCAAAGCAGAGGCGTACACCGCCGAAGTTCGCTGGGACTTAGTCCTGATCGCGGGGCACTCTTACCGGATGCAGGTGATGGTCCACGACGGCGACCAAAACAAGGTCGGCGGCGACTCTGGCGAAGCCTGCGTCAACTTCTGCGCCGGCTCAGCGTGTCCAGAGGGAAGCCCTGCGTGCGGCCCAGACGCCGCATGCCCGATCGAAACCGAGAGCGTTTGCATCAACGGTTGTTGCATCTGAGCTCGGGCTGCGGGCAATCGGCGAGCGGTCCAAGGTTGCTCTTCAGCGCGAAATGCGACATCACTTCGCAGCTGAATGACGCCACCGCTCGCGGCCCCCGCTTCGCCTCCGCCAAGTCCGCTGACCCGAGTCGAGCGCTGGTTTGCCTGGCTCGAGCTCGCGACAGGCAGCGCGCTGCTCGCGCAGGGCGTGCGCATGTGGGTCGAGGTGCTGGCGCCGACTCCGAACCCCGATTTCCCAAGCCGTGGCATGGCGGGACTGCTCACCCTGCCCATCGTCCCCTGGGGCCTATTCGGCTTCATGCTGCCAGGCGCGCTGCTCCTAGCGCGTGTGCGCTGGACCCAATTTCTGGCCGTCTTGGCCGTGATTCCACTTTTGGCCTTGGGTACGCTGTGGGCCATCGAAGCAAGCCTGGGTTTGCTCGGAATTTCTCCGTCCTAAGCCCGCGAGTGCACCCGGCTTGACGAAGGGGCGACGAGTCGCATAGTCGTCGCTACGCCGGGCGTCTGCCCAGCGGCCAGCCGGAAAAAGCCCATCGCTATCATTCAGCACGCAGTCCTCGGCACCCTCGACACCACGGCCGCCGGCCGCTTTCAAGGCACGCTGCTCTTTGCAGACCGCAACGTGGACGTCGATCTAAACGTCGACCGCGGACCCAAGTCCGATGAAGCGCTCGCGACGCTGCTCGCGCGCCTCGACGCCATCAAAGACTTCGACGCGGCCGCGCGCACGGCCCTTTCGCGCGATGCGAGCGAAGGCGGCGAAGACGCTCCCACTCAGCTCTACGTCGAGCACCACCGGGACGAGCTGCCCGACGCGGATCTCGAGCGCGTCTTCGGCAGTAAGAACCGCGATCTCGTCGACGCGAGCAGCGTGCTCTCGAAGCTCCTGCTGGTGCGCGTGGGCCTCTATCCGCAAAATGCCGAGTACCAGCTGTTGCTCGACTACTCGATCGGACCCGAGATCACCGACTACCTGCTCTGTGTCGCGTTCGACGCCGAGGGCAAGCTTCACGCGCTCGATCTCGAGAGCTAGCGCTCGCCCGACTGCATATGAGGCGGAGGGGAGCCCACAAGGGTCGGGACCGGAGTTGCGACGCGCTCAGCCGCGAATGAACAGGGCGCCGCGGTCCTCAGCGGCTTTGGTTCGCGAAAGCTCGGCAGCGGCGTCGATGGCGGCGCGAGCCGTGTCGGAGGCCTCGTTTTGCTGCTGCTTCAGATCCGACAACCGGCGTTCATAGTGTTGTGCGGTGTGACCGGCGCTCACCGCGTCGGCCTCGGCATTCTTCGCGCCGGAGTCCATCGCCGCAGACACGATGTTTGCCGCGCCTTCCGCAACCTTGCCGCCGCTCGCATAGGCACTCGCTTCGTACTGGGCGTCGCTATCGTCCGCTTCGAGACCCGTGATCGCGCCCGCCATGCCGAGGCCGCCTGACGCTATCATGCCGAGCCCGCGCGCGAGCCCGCCGGCGGCGACGTAGTCGGCCTGTTCATGCAGGTGGTCGACCTGTTGCTGCTCGCTGTGCGCGAGGCGCTGTTCATCGAGCTCGCGCTCGCTCTGGGCAAGGTTTCGCGAGTCGCGCGCGCTCGTGAGCAAACAGGCCGCAATGCTGGCGCCGGGATCCCCGGCGAGCTCAGCCCGCACTTGGTCTTCGATATCCAGCAAATTCAGCGTGCTTTGTGTCGAATCGATGCGATCGATACTCATTTGGAAATCTCCCAATGTTCAGGCTTGGACGACCAGCGCCGCCTGCGTGGCCGCTTGAATTTGCGCGACCGATACGGCGAGGTCGCGCGTCTTTTCTTGGTCTTTGGCGTCGCCCTTCAACGACGCGAGCAAGCTATCGAGCAGCCGTTGCAGCCGCTGGCTTTGGTTCATGCTGGCCTGCAAACTTGCCTGCTGGTCGAGCTCGGCCGCCAGTTTCTGACTGTCCTCGATAGCGCGTACGCCCGCATACACGCTGCCCCCCGCTTGAAGCATGCCAGCACCCGCGCGGAGCCAATCGAGTGTTTGACCGCTACCCCCAGCGGCGCCCGCCAAACAGCCCGCTGCCGCAAGCTCGAGCCCTGCGCGGACCCACGGTGCCTTGTCTTTTCCCACCAACTTTTCGATGAACCCAAAGCGGTTGTCCGCCTCGAGCGCCACCATCAAGCCGATCGCTAGAGGCAGCAAGACTCCGCCGGTTGCCGCGCCGCCGGCGACGGCAGCCGCCACGGCCACCCCTTTGGCAACAGCCGCCGTGACTGCCCAAAAGTCCGGGTTGTCGAGGATGTTGCGCTTGAGGCTGTCCCACAGCTTTCCGCCGTCAGAGCTGAGCGCATCGAGCGGGCTTCGCCCTTCGGCGAGCGCGCGCGCCGAGTCTAGTTGAAAGCGCGTCAGCGTCTCCGCAAGGTCACCGCTGAAGGAAACGACGCCGCGCGTGAAACCCTGCACCTCCGACGCCGTCGAACCGTTCTGCACGAGCTCGAGCGTGCTCGATTGGAACGCGGCCAGCATGGCCTGGCTGTCGCCGAAGTGCTTCACGGTGTCGACCGTGAGCTCGAAGGGGAGCTTCGCGAAGTCGAGCCCCGCGTCCGTCAGCGTGCCCAGGATCTTTCCCAACGCATTGCCGAAGAATTCAACGATTCCACCAAACAAGCCGCCGCTTTCGTGCGGCTTTGCCGACTCCGCTGCAGCCTTTTGAATCTTCCCCAGGAACTCTTGCATCTTCTCGTGAAGCTCCCCCCTCACGTCGAGGATGCGCTCGGTCGAGAGATCCAACGACGCTTCCCCGGCGCGCTGCATCGACACCAGCAGTTGCGAAAGCGCATCGCTCGGCGTGAACGCGGCCGAGTTCGGACTCGGCAATAGCAGCGCGCTCTGCCACGGCTCGGCGTTGCTCGAGGTCGCGACCGCGGCGCCCCTAGCTTCGACGCTGGATACGGACGTCATCCGAGCCCCCGCTGGCTTGAAAGCAGCGCTTGGAATTCCGCACCGCCCGTAGCCTCAGCTTGCTCGAGGGCGACGCGCGCGTCGACGGCTTGGCCGGCGCGCGCGAGCACCTGCGCACGCCCGAGCAAGCAGAGCGCCCGGCTCTCCGGATCCAAAACGGCGGCGAGATCGAGCAAGCCGAGCGCGGCGGCGGTGTCGTCGAGCCGCGACAACAGCGTCGCCAAGCCCAGCCAGGGCCGCACGTCGCGCGCGCGGGCGAGCGCCATCAGCGCGAAGAGGCCAGCCGCCCCGCGCAGGTCGTCCACTTCGAGCGCGGCGTGCGCGCTCGCGTAGCAGCGCTCGGCAAGCTCACTCCGCGCTCTTCCGGCCAGGCCGAGCGCGAGCACTTCTGTGAGGTCGAGCATGGCGTCAACGGATGTTCGAAGCGATGGACTTGGCGCTGTCCGCGCACGCCGCCACCAGATTGGTCGCGAGCTGAATCGCCGTCTGCCGGGCAGACATCAGCGACTGCAGCGAAATCATGTCCAACTGGCTGCCCGACTCCAGATCCTTGTTGACCATGTTCAGGTAGTCCTTCGTGGCATCGAGCTCGGCCGTCGTGAACTGATCGTCATTGTTCGCGAGGATCTGCCCGGGGCTCGAGAGGTGGTCACGAATTTGTTGGGCCATGGCTGGGTCGGTGGCGGCGATGTTTTGCAGATGGGCGTCGAGCTCAGCTGCGAAGCCCTGGAGATCCTTGATCGTGCCTTTGTCGCCTGGGTTCGGCCCCGACTCGACAGTGGTCAAGAGCTTCTGAATCTCGCGCAACTCTCCGCGCACTTGTTCGCCCTTTTGTTCACGCGTGAAGATGTCGTTCACTTGCTTGTCGAGGCCGCCAAGACGCGTCCCGAGATAGGTCAAAAGCGCGTCCGGCGTGAGCGCGTTGGCGTCGAAATGGCTCGATCCAAAGACGTCGCTGGTCGCCACCGGGTTTCCCGCGAGCGCGAGCGACGAGTCACCGGACGCGCTGGGGTCGGCGGGCGGAACGTCCGCGCGGGTGGGGTCGGCGAGGGCGCCAAAGTTGGTGGGATTCGAGCTGCTGGGCATGGAAAGCATCGTCATCGGTACTCCTTCGTGGTTGAAGATCAGCCGCGCAGCGCCACGCCACCGAAGCGGGGGGCGCACGCCGCGACCGGCGAGAGCGCGGCGCTCGTTGCGAGCTCGCCCGCAGCGCCGGACACACCGCCAAAGGCGCGCTCGAGCTCACGCAAGGCGCGCTCGGAAAGCACGAAGCGCGTGTTCGAGTCGATCTCGAGCAAGCGCGCTCGTGCGCTATGAAACTCTTGGTTTTGTAGTTCGAGCTCGCGCCGAAAGGCGACGAGCTCCTCTTGATGACACGGCATGCGGGCTCCCTTCGGCGGGTTCGACCGCCGCCCCCCTCATCGGGCCGCATGCCTGCGAGTTTCCGAAAAAGTAGCGCGGAGCAGCGCCGGGTCTACGCAGTGCCCCTAGCCCTCGGCGGACTTGCGCGCGCGGCGCCGACGAAGCGCCGTGCCCACGCCGAGCGCACCCAACAGCAGCCAGCCGCTATTTTCCGGAGTGGCCGGGCGGTAGGCGCACAAGCCGCCGCCGAGAATCACGATCTTTTCATCGCTCGGCTGGGTTGCTCCCCCACCATTACCCTGGCCGCCGCTCAAGGCGCCGCCATTCTGGGCGCCACCGTTCTGAGCGCCGCCATTCTGGGCGCCACCGTTCTGAGCGCCTCCGCTCTGGGTGCCTCCGCTCTCAGCGCCCGCCGTCGTCCCAGCGGTCCCGCCGCTTGGTACGCCGCCCGCACCTCCCGCGTTGGCCCCGCCAGCCGGTTCGCCCCCCGCACCCGCTTGCGCAGGAGCTCCGGCCTCACCACTCACGCCACCCGCGCCGCCTTCCGGCGATACGAGCGAGTCGTCCAAGGCATTCAGCGGATCACGCTCGCCCGGGTCGCGACGACCGTTCAAGTTGGTGTCCTCCATGCCATCGCCCACGCCGCCGAAGTCGGTGTCGACAATGAGGACGCGCGTCGTCGTTTGCGGGTCCGCGTCAGCTCGACACTGGTTTTGGCTCGGATCAGTGTCGGGGTTCGAGCAATTCTGGCCGGCTTCGGTGCCATCGAAGAGGCCGTCGCCATCGCTGTCCGAATCGAGAATGTCGATCTTCTGATCGCCGTCTCGGTCGTCGGAGGGATTGGGTTCCGCGCCGTCGAGAAGCCCATCGTCGTCGGAGTCCACGTCGGTGGGGTCGGAGCCGAGCTTGCCCTCCGTGTTATCGCTCAGACCATCGCCGTCGGTATCGATCACGCTCGCGTCGTCTGACGCGTGGCCCGAAACCGGATTTTGCTCGCCGCTGTCGAGCTTGCCGTCGAGATTCGAGTCCTCGCTGCCGTCCTTGGCGCCGCCAAAATCCGTATCCGGATTGACCGCGGAGGTCTTGGTTCCGGGGTCAGCGTCTGCCACGCAGTGCTTGTTCGCGGCATCGGTACCCGCGCCGCCGCAACCAAAGCCGAGCTCCGTTCCATCCAAGAGCCCGTCATTGTCACTGTCCACGTCGAGCACGTCGATCAGGCCATCCTGATCCGCATCGGCGCTCGGATTCGGCTCCAGCCCATCGGGAACACCGTCGTCGTCCGTGTCGGCGTCGTGCGGATTCGAGCCGAGCGAGCCCTCGAGCCCGTCGCTGAGACCATCACCGTCGCTGTCGACGACGCTGGCGTCGTCCGCCTTGTGGCCCGTGGTGGGGTCGGTCTCTCCGCTGTCGACGACGCCGTTTCGGTTGGCGTCTTCAGAGCCGTCGCGGACGCCTCCGCCGTCGGTATCGGCAATCACTGGCGACGTCTTGGTTTGACCCGCGTCCGCGTCCGCGATGCACAGGTGACGCGAGTTATCGGTGGCGGGGTTTGCACAGTCAAGGCCAACCTCGGTGCCATCGAAGAGCCCATCGTTGTCGCTGTCCGGATCGAGCGCGTTGATCAGGCCGTCGCCATCGGTGTCATCGGCCGGGTTCGCTTCGGCGCCATCGAGCACGCCATCGTCGTCAGTGTCGGCGTCGAGCGGGTTAGTATGCAGACCCTTTTCCTCGTCGTCCGTGAGCCCGTCACCATCGCTGTCGACAATGGCTGTGCTGTCGTCCGCGGCATTGTTCGGATCGCGTTCGCCCGTATCGATCTTGCCGTTGTGGTTGGTGTCCTCGGCACCGTCGTGAATCCCACCGTGATCCGTGTCGGGGTCGAGTGGGTTGGTCTTGGTGGATGGGTCGGCATCCGGCACGAAGTGCCCGCGCGTGACGTCCGTTCCGGGCGGGGCCACGCTCACCCCGGTCTCGGTACCATCGAAAATGCCGTCGTTATCGCTGTCCGGGTCGAGAGCATTGATCAGCCCATCGCCGTCGCTGTCGATGCCCGGTCCTGACTCTGCGCCGTCCGGCACGCCGTCGTCATCCGAGTCGGCATCGTTTGGATCGGTGCCGATTGCGCGCTCATCGCCGTCCCCGAGGCCGTCGCCGTCGGTATCGATTTTGACGACCCAGGTATAGGTCGGCGGCAAGGGGTCGACGTTGCCGACCGTGTCGACAGCGCGCACCGTGATGGTGTGTGATCCGTCGGCCAAGGGCTGCGTCGCGAAGGTCGCGTTGCACGGAGTAAAGCTCGCCGCGCTGTCGATCTTGCACTCGAACGTGGCGCCCGGCTCGCTCGTAAACGTAAAGTCGCCGGTCACGTCGCTGGTCGGATCCGTCGGATGCGTCGCGATCACCGTGCTCGGCGGCGTGAGGTCGACGACCCAGGTATAAGTCGCGGGGCTTTGGTCGACATTGCCCGCGAGATCCTTGGCCCGCACCGAGAAGGTGTGCGAGCCCTCCGTCAAAGCCGTAGTAGTGTACGGCGTCGTGCAAACAGCATAGGTGGCGCCATCCAGACTGCATTCGAAGGTGGCGCCCACTTCGCTCGTGAACGTGAAGTCACCGGTCGCATCGGAGGTTGGATCCGAAGGCCTGTTGACGATGGTGGTGTCCGGCGCAACGGTGTCGACGACCCAAGTGTACGTCGGCGGCACAGGATCGACGTTGCCGACGGCGTCCTTGGCGCGCACCTCGATCGTGTGTGAGCCGTCGGCGAGCGGGGCGGTCGCGAACGTGGCCGTGCAGACACCGAACGCTGCCCCGTCCACGCGGCATTCGAAGGTCGCCGCGCCGTCGTTGGACGTAAACGTGAAGTCCCCCGTCGGATCCGAGCTCGGATTCGGAGGCTTGGTCGCAATGGTGGTGCTCGGAGCCGTGCTGTCGACGCAATACGGCAGCGCGCCCACGGCAGAATAGATAGCCTGCCCGCCACTGCCCGAGGTCGCACCGTTGGCAGGAAACTCGGTCAGCGCAGGCGACGTCGTTGTGCCGCCCGCCCCGCCAGTGACGACCGCGCCGCTGGTTCCAGAAATCGAGACGTAGCCGCCGCCGCCACCGCCGCCTGGGCCCTCGGCTTCGGCGCCATTGTTCAAAAGCTGGTTGCCACCCGTGCCGCCCAGCGCTTGCACGCTGATGGCGCTGGTGGTCGTCGCGCGCACGATGACCGTGCCGCCTGCGCCGCCGCCGCCCGGCGCATCGCCGTTGGCCTGCCCGGCGCTAATCGAGTCAGCAACCACGCCGGCTTCG
>JAEUAF010000182.1 GCA_019695485.1 Sorangium sp. | reverse complement strand
CATGAGGCCGCCGTTCCCCGCAACCATCTTTGAGGAGCGCATTCAAGCGCGTGCGTCGTCTTGATAAGCACGGCGCCGAGCGTCAACGAGTCGACGAGCGCGATCGATCTGGCGACGCACCGAAAGTTGCTCGGCGACTCCTTCTGGAGAGCGCCGGATCGCGAAGAAAGCGTTGGCACGGATGGAAGGAGCGTGTCCGCCCCATCACGAAGCGGAGCGGCGGGGCATCGAGCGAATCGCCGCTGAGTTGAAGAGGTCCCCGGGCCCCCTGCCAATGTGCGCCCAGCCCGGGCGAGAGAACGGACTGGGTCGCGCCGCCGCGCAATGCTAAAAGCCCAGCCGAATCGATGACGCCGGTCCCGGACGATCTCCCCGCGCCGTCTTCGCTTTTGTCCAGCCGTTGGTCGCGAGACAACCTCGTGACGATGCACCCAGCTCGGCTCTACGACGGTCAGGTACTGGAGCGCGTCGAGCCAGAGACACTCGAGTACCTGGTCCAAGACCTCGAGAACAGCGTCGGAAGGCTGCGAGTGGGCGTCGGCCGCATGGGCGTGCTGACCTGGGACATCGTCTGTGAAAGCGCGCAGGGGCCGTTCCTGTTGCAGGTGCCGCGGGTGCTCGACGAACCCGGAAAGCGCGGCCGCGCGATGCGCGACGTGCCGCGCCAGAACGTCGAGAACATGCGCCATTTCCGCGAGCGCGGGCTGGGACGCTTCGTTGCCGAACCGCGGGAGTTCATGCTTCTCGGCGGCGGCGTGCCGGCAGCGCTCTTCGAGATCCTCCCCTCGTACCATCCGCTCGCGTTCGGGCGCGGATCCATTCAGGTCGAGCTTTCCGAGGCCAGGCTGTGCTCGTTCCTCGGACTCGGGCCGCGCGCCACGGCCGAGATCATGGCGGAGCTCGTGGCCGCGCTGGTTTATCACTACGAGCCGGACACCAACGGCGGCACGGCCATCGCCGACGTCTGCGTCAACGACGGTGACTTCGCAGTTCGGCGACGGGGAGATGCCTCCTTCGAACTGCGGCTGACGGCAGTGCGGCGCCGCGAGCCAGGCATCGATCCCAGCTTGCTCATCCTCTACTTGAGCCAGCTGCTCGCCTACGAAGACTGGACGATCGACGGCAGCCTAACCGGGCTCCCCACGCTGATCTCGAATCCGTCGGTCGCGTTCGAGGGGCTGGTGCGCGGGCTCCGCTATCGGGAGCGCGATCTCGGCCGCGCCGAACAACGCGGCGAAGCGGAGGCCCTCGGCTGGATCCGGGATTTCGGCCGCTCGAGCGAGGGACGCGCGTATCGCCCCTGGGTCGACAAGTTTCTCAGTGGACAGCTACCACTCGCGTTCGGCGGGGACCTGCGCGAGCACTGGTGGCGACTAGTCCCGCTCCAGACCAAGCTCGGGCTGCTCGAACTCCGAGGGCGCGCAGATGCAGGCTCGCGCGAGGCGAGCTCCGCACGAACCCTGCGCAGCTTTCTCGAGCGACTCGGGCGGGAGATCGGCCGCCGCGACGAGGAGGCGCCCGCTACACGCAGGCTCAATGATCTGGGTCGCGACGAGATCGAGGGCTTGCTCAGCGACGCTCAGATCCCCGTCGAAGCGCGCGCCGCCGCGGCCAGCCGGATGTTGTCGCTTTGGCCTCATCGGAGCTTGGAGCACCTGCTCGCCCGGCTGCCCGAGCTTCGTAGCTTGCGTCGGCTCAAAAGCCAGATCACGTTTGGTCGAGTCATCGCAGAAGCGGATCAGGGAACGCTGCGCAGCCTTTCCCCAAAGCCGCCCGAAGCCAGCGCGACTCGTCGCATCGCAAATCGCGAAATATTCGGCAACTTGTCGCTCGCGGAGACGCTCCACGCGACTGCACTGCAGGCTTTCCCGACCTTCGAAGCGTACATGGACTCAGCGCTTCACGACCCGAGGTGGGGTTACTACGCCCGCCAGGTGATCATCGGCGAAGGCGGCCACTTCGTGACTCATCCCGAGCTGCTGTCGCCCGACTATGGGCGCTGGATTGCGGTCTCTGCGTTCAAGGCGTGGCGCGACATGCTGGAACACGGCGAACTCGCCGAGACCGATGCGTTCCCGATCATCGAGTTTGGCGCCGGCAATGGTCGGCTCGCCCGCGACGTGCTCGACGCGATCCGCAACAAGGCCGCCGCAGCCGGCGCCGCGGATCACCGCTCCTGGGCCGCTTTCGCCGCGCTCGCCAAATACCACATCTACGAAACGTCGCAGTCGCTCCGAGAAAGGCAACACGAGCTATTGGGCGATCGCGCATCGATCACGGTGGGCGACGCGCGCAGGCCCGCCGAAACCCTGACGCGCGATTTCCCCAGGGGGGTGCGAGGGTTCGTGGTCACCAACGAAGTCCCTGATGCGTTCGGCGTGCACAAGGTCGCGCTCGGCGCTGATGGCGCCGCCTGCGCGGCGCTCGTGGTGCCGCGCGTGGAACCCGGCTTTCGAGAGACTGTTCTGCCCGAGCTTTCCCAGCGCATTGGCACAGCAGACGCAACCATCCGCCGCACGTTTGGCTTCCACGCGCACCCAGACGACTTCTATCTCGATCAAGGCACCTTCTTCGATGCGCTCGAGCTCGTCTCCCGTCTGCCCGCCGAACAACGGGAGGCAATGCTTTCGGCGCTCTGGTTCGAGGAAGCCTACGTCCCCATAACGGCTATCCCGGCGCTGGCCGAGCACTTCTCCGCCAACGCCAAGGAATACGCCGTCGCCCTCGCGGCGGATGACAGCGGAGTCGTGCTCTACGTCAATCTGCACGCCACGCGCTTCATACGCGAGATCGGTGCCTCGCTAACGGCAGGCTTCGTTCTCACCATCGACTACGGTGACACCACATTTGGCCTGATTCAGGGGGCGCGCCGCGGTGACTTCCCGTTTCGGGTGTATCGCGATTCCGCCGACTACCGCCCGAGAGCGAACGACCCCTACGCGGCACCCGGAACCCAGGACATGACCGCTGACGTCAACTTCACCGAACTCGCC
>JAEUAF010000139.1 GCA_019695485.1 Sorangium sp. | reverse complement strand
CGCAACTGGCGGCGCAACGAGCGGCGCCGGGGGCAGCTCGGGCGGCACCGCGGGCAAGGGCGCGTAGGCGCTCGCTGCACGCAGACCACCCTGGCACCCGAGTTGCAACGTCCCGCCTCGGAGCCCTCATGTTTCGATCTCTACACATTGCCGCTACCGGGATGGCTGCGCAGGAAACGCAGCTCGAATCGATCTCCAACAACATCGCGAACGGCAACACCGTCGGATATAAGAAGCAGCGGGTCGACTTCCAAGATCTGCTCTATCAAACGATTCGCGCGCCGGGCGCGCCGACAGGGGCAACCACCACCTCACCGACGGGCCTACAGCTCGGCTCGGGCGTGCGCGTCGTCAGCACCTCGCGCGTGTTTTCACAAGGCACGGTGCTGACCACGAACAACCCGCTCGACGTCGCCATCGAGGGCAACGGCTTCTTCGTCGTCCAGCAAAACGACGGCAAGCCGGCGTACACGCGGGCGGGCTCGCTGAAGACCGATCCGCAGGGCCGCATCGTCACGCCGGAAGGGCTGCCGCTCGATCCGCCAATCACCATCCCACAAGGCGCAACGAACATCTCGATCGCCGCAAACGGCAAGGTCAGCGTCACCCTCCCCGGGGAAACCGCGCCTGCCGACGTGGGTCAAATTCAAACCGCGAACTTCGTGAACCCGGCCGGCCTCCAATCGGTGGGCCACAACCTGCTGGTAGCCAGCACCGCCAGTGGCGATGCTCAGGTTGGCGAGCCAGGAACCGACGGCCGCGGCGCTTTGATGCAGGGCGCGACCGAACAGTCGAACGTGGACATCGTCGAAGAGATGGTGGGCATGATCAGCGCCCAACGTTCCTACGAAATCAACTCGAAGGTCATCACCACCGCGGACGACATGCTTCGCGCCGCCACGCAGATGAGGTAATGAACGTGCTTCGCACCGCGTTCGTTCGAGGTCTCCTGGTCGCTGTTGCTCTAGTCTCAGCCCCAGCGCTGAGCAGCGCCGAACCCGTTCGCACGCTCGACCGGGCCCACATTCGCCTCGGAGATCTGGTCGAGCTCGAAAGTGCGGAGCTCCAAGCGCTCGACCTCGGCCCTGCCCCGCCCCCTGGCGGCTCGCGACTCATCACTCGCGACGACGTGCTGCGCGAAGTGCGAGCCCAAGGCTTCGACGAGCACAAGCTGCATTTCCCCCAGGTATTGCGCGTTCAGAGCGCCTCGCGGCGCTTCAGCTCGAACGAGATTCAGGCGCTCTTGGCGCCCGTGGTCGACGCCGCGCTGCCGGCCGGCGTGACGCGAAAACAGATCAAGATCTCACGCGCGCTGGTGACCTCGCCGAGCATCGCAGCCGGTGAACTGCACTTACCGAAGCTCGGACGACGCGCGGGCAGCGTCGAGCTCACCGTGGTTGCGAACCTCGTGCACGACGGCGAGATCGTCGCGCGGGTTCCAATCGGCTTGACGCTCGAAGTGAGTGATGAAGCGGCGGCCCCCGTAATCGCCAAAGGTGCCCGTGTCGATCTGGTAATCGAGCGCGGCGCAGCCCGCATCAGCGCGAGTGGCGTCGCTCTGGAAGCCGCGGATGTCGGGGACGTGGCGTCCTTCAAAGTAAGCACCACACAGCGAGTTTTGCGCGCGCGCGTGTCCTCCGGTAGCGAAGCCATCGTGGTGACGCCATGAGTCCGCGTCGTCCTGGGCTCGCGCTAGCTCTGCTACTCAGCGGGCTCTCGGCTTGCGGCCCGGCGCACATCGCTCCCTTCACACCGCGCGAACGCAAATTCGAAGCCGGCGACTACGCCGCGAAGCACAAGAGCTCGCAGCCCGCCAACGGCTCGCTCTACAGCGAAGCGCAACCCGGTTTTCTCGAGGATACGCGCGCGCTCCGCCTCGGCGACATCGTCTTGATTCGCATCAACGAGCACGCCGACGCCCAGGGCAACGCGACCACGAATCTCAAGAAGGAGACGAGTCGCGAGGCCGGCATCGACTCGATGCTCGGGCTCGTTCCCGCAATTCAGAAGGCCTACCCGAACATCGACCCGACCAAACTGCTCGCGCTTGCCTCGAAGTCAGGCTTCAACGGCGAAGGCACGACGCAGCGCGCTGGCACCCTGAACGGCGTGCTCGGCGTGCACGTCAAGCAAGAGCTTCCGAACGGGGACCTTTACGTGGAGGGCACCAAAGTCGTGATGATCAATCACGAGGAGTACCACCTCTACATCTCGGGTGTGCTCCGCCCCTCGGACATCGACCCGAACAACAGCATCGACTCCTCCTTGATCGCCGACGCTCGCGTCGAGTTCACGGGGCGCGGCGACATCGACGACCAAGTCAACCGTGGTTGGCTCACCAAAATCCTCGATTTCGTCAACCCCTTCTGAGACCCAAGGCTTCCGCAATGCATCCGATCCCCCACGAATCGACCAGCCGGCGCCCGCCGGAGCCACGCCCGGCAGACGAGGCGTTCTTCGCAAACGACCGTGCATCGCTGCTGCCTGCCGCACGCGAGGCGCGACCGCTCGCTGGGTTGTGCGACGATTTACCCACGGAGGCCGGCTGAGGGCATGTCCGAATTCAGGCTCCCCCGCCGGTTCGTCGTTCTGGTCGTCCTAGCTCTGTTCGGAGCTTGGGCACCGGCCGCGCGCGCAGATCGCTTGCGCGACTTGTGCGACGTCGTGGGAGCACGTGACAACCAATTGGTCGGCTATGGCATCGTGACGGGCCTGAACGGCACCGGGGACGACCTGACCGCGCCGTTCGCCACGCAGTCGCTGCGAGCCCTGCTGCGCCGACTCGGCGTGCAGGTGGATTCCGGCCAGATGCGTCTCAAGAACATCGCTGCAGTGATCGTTACGGCCAACATTCCGCCCTTTGCGCGTAATGGATCGCGCCTCGACATCACGATTTCCTCGATCGGGAACGCCAAGTCGCTGCGCGGCGGCGTGCTCGTGCAGACGCCCTTGCGCGGCGCCGATCGCAAGACGTACGCGGTCGGGCAAGGCGCAATCATGATCGGCGGCTTCTCGGCCAGCAGCGGTGGCAGCTCCGTTCAAGACGGCGTGACGACCACCGGCCGCATTCCCAACGGGGCGCTCATCGAGCGCGAAATCAAGACCGAGTACTCGAACGCCGGCAAAGTGATCCTGGCGCTCAAAGCGCCGAGCTTCATGACCGCCCAGCGCGTCGTCGTCGCGCTCGAGAAGGAGCTCGGAAAAGGCTCCGCGCGCGCGCTAGACGGCGGCTCGATCGAGGTCAGTGCACCCAAGGGTCTTGCCGACAAGCCCGTGGAGCTCGTGGCGCGCTTGTCCGACGTCGAAGTAGATCCGGCGTCCTCTGCGCGGGTCGTGATCAACGAGCGCACCGGAACCGTGGTGGCCGGCGG
Organism: Sorangium sp.; assembly: GCA_019695485.1. Classification (GTDB taxonomy): domain Bacteria; phylum Myxococcota_A; class Polyangia; order Polyangiales; family Polyangiaceae; genus PMG-095. The sequence goes on along the minus strand of JAEUAF010000139.1, from coordinate 22,511 downwards.
GGACGTGCGTCTCTCGCCGGTGGCGATCGCGCAAGGCGGGATCACCATCTCTGTAAAAGAAACCCACGAAGTCAGCCAACCTGGAGTGCTCTCCAAGGGACAGACACGCGACGTGAAGAATAGCCAGGTGGAGGCGGACGAAGTGAAGCCGCCTGCGAGCCTCACCTACCTCGGCGGCGCAACCACGCTCGCAGATGTCGCCCAGGCCCTGTCCACATTCGGAGTTTCGCCGCGCGAACTCGCAAGCATCCTCCAAGCACTCAAGACCGCTGGCGCACTTCGTGCAGAGATCATCGTGCAATGAGCGCCGTCAACGCGACCCCCAGTGCCACCGCCAACGCGTCGACAGCAACGAAGGATGCTGCCCCGCTGCAGGCTTCCGCGGGGCAGGCGTCGCAAGCTCAGATCCTCAAGGTGGCGCGGGAGTTCGAGTCGATCTTCCTGCGCTCGCTCTTGAGCCCGCTCGAAAAAACCACACAAGTAGGGAAAGGTGGAAGTCTGGCTGCCGGCCAGTCGGCCTATGGGTCGATGGTGGTCGGAGCAATGGCCGACACGATGTCAACCGTGGGCGGAATTGGGCTTGCCGAGGTCATTACTCGGGCCCTCACCGCGCATGGCGCCGAGTCGAAAGGACCGCAGAAACCATGAACCGGACCGAGAGACAAAGTTTGCTCAAGGGTCTACGGGGCCTGCCGTTCACTCGGGTGAGATCCTCTAGGTCGGGCCAGGTCCCGGCCGAATTTCGGAGAAGCCCATGAAAGGTATCACCGGTAACCCAGCGCTCGACGCTTATCACCGTATGGCGATAAGCCCAGTTGGCGGGGCACGCCCCGTCGACCGCCCGGAAGCGAGCTCGCCGAGTACCGCCCAGAGTTCCGCCGCGGAGGTTTCGATCTCTGCACGCGCGCGGGACCTCGCGAGCGAAGCGAACCACGTCGACTCTGCCAAAGTCGACGGGCTCAAACAACAGATCAGTGAAGGCAAGTACCGCGCTGATTCACAGGCCATCGCGCACAAGATGATCGAGCAACTCGGATAGGAGCATAAGAAAGGAGATCCCCCGAAATCCGATCGGGGCATGAACCGTGACAACTCAACTTGAGAGCGACGAACTCGCAGGAACACTTGCGGAGTTCGAGGCGCTGCAGACGCGCGAATCTGAAATTCTGAGGGTGATGAGGAGCGATCTGCTCGACGAGGTCACGCTCGAAAAGGATCGCCTCTGCGCGAAGCTGCGCGACGTGTCCGCACGGATCCCGCCGACTGCTTCGCATCGCGCAGCGCTCGAGCGCGTGCGCCAGCAAGCCGCGCTAAACCAGCTGCTCCTGGTTCACGCTCGGGACACCGTGCGCACCATCCTCTCACAAGTTACGGGGGCACCGCTGGAAGGGCTCCCCCACTCTAGGCGGTCGTTCGCCCAAGAGGGCGTGCGATTGAACGTGAGGGTCTAATGGCCTCGAACCTCACTCAACTCCTCTACACCGCGCGCGATGGCTTGACCGCGCAGTCCTACGGACTGGGTGTTGCTGGCCAGAACATTTCGAACGTCAACACCCCCGGATACGTGCGGCGCGAGGCGTTGATCGAGACACGCGCGGTAGGCACTGCCACCACGGGCAGCGTGAACGCCGCCGGCCTGCAGCGCATCACCGACGACTTCATCGAGCGACGTCAGTATGAAGCCACGGGGCTCGCCTCGGCTGCCAGCGAACACGACCAAGATTTGGCCTCGGTCGAAGCCCTCTTCAACGACCAGTCCGGCACCGGTCTCGGCTCGTCCCTGGATGCGGTCTTCAGCGCATTTTCAGCGCTCGCTTCCAACCCCGCGGACCCCACGACGCGGCAAGCCGTGCTGCAGGCCTCCGACGACTTCGCGGGGCGCGTGCGAGACACCGCGAACGCCATCGGGCAAAGTCGTACTGAACTCCTGCAACAGGCGCAGTCGACGACTGACCAAGTCAACCAAAGCGCCCAAGCAATCGCCAAACTGAACTCGCAGATCAGCGCGGCCGAGGCGCAAGGCGGGGACGCCGCCGACCTGAAAGACAAGCGCAATTCGCTGCTGCTCGGACTGGCGAGCCTGGTCGACGTGCGCACGATTGCGTCGGGCAACTCGATCGTCGTTCAAGCCTCGGGCACTACGCTCGTCGACGGCGGCGAAGCGAGTCGGCTCAGCGTGCAGCTCGACTCGGGCGGCGCTCTGCAAATCATGGCTGCACACGGCAGCGGCCCCACTCAGGACGTAACCAATTTCCTGACCGGCGGCAAACTCGCAGGCATTCGCGAAGCGCGCGACGTCGACCTGCTTGGCGTGAGCAAGAAGCTCGACCAATTCGTGTTCGACGTGGGCAACGCCGTCAATACTCAACATCGAGCCGGCTTCGGCCTCGACGGCGGCACGGGGCGCGATATCTTCGCCGTGTCGACCATCCCCGACGGCGCCGCTCGCGTCTTCGGGCTCAGCGCCGACGTCGCCGGCAAACCGGAGGCGATCGCGGCATCGGGATCCGCAGGCACCATTCCCGGCGGCTCGGACAATGCGGCAGCACTTTCCGCGCTGAGCGGGCGCCCCTTCGCGTCCGGCGGCACACGAACGGCAAGTGACGCCTACGGCGACATCGTGGGCGACGTCGCCTCACGCCGCTCCGCCGCCAGTCGCATGCTCGATGCGCGCAAGGCAATCAGCGCGCAGATCGACGCGATGCATCAGTCGCTGAGTGGCGTCTCGCTCGACGAGGAGTTCGTCAACCTGACCAAGTTCCAGCGAGGCTACGAAGCCTCGGCCCGTGTGCTCACGACCGCGGATCAGCTTTTGCAAGAGCTCATTCAGCGCGTCTAGACCGGCGCGCCGAAAGCGAGTGAAGAGCGATGCGCGTCACCGATGGTATGCGTTACATGAACGTCCAGGCCAACCTGGCACGACTGGAAACGCAGAACGCCGAGGCTCAACAGCAAGCGTCAACTGGAGCCCGCGTGGAAAAGCCATCGGACGACCCGATCGCGGCGGCCGAGCTCGCGCGTCTGCGCGCCTCGCTGAGCAGCTCCGAGAGTCATCGCAACACGATCAAGTCCGTGCAAGGAGATGCGGAGCTCGCGGAGTCCACGCTCGCGCAGGCCAATGAGCTGCTCGCCGGTGCACGCGAAGCAGCGATGCAGGGCGCCAACGACTCGCTCACTGCCAATGACCGTGCCCAGCTTGCCACGCAAGTGCGCGGCATCAAGACGGACCTGCTGAAGCTCGCCAACACGCGCGGCACCAAGGGCTACATCTTCGGAGGCAGTCAAACCGCCGGCCCGGCATTCGACGCGAACGGCGCCTTTCAAGGCGACGACGCTAGCCAGGTCGTCGATATCGGCGGGAGCTCGCCGTTGCCGGTCAATGCGAGCGGCGCCAAGGCCTTCACGAGCGCGGGCGGCCGCGATGTATTCGCAGATCTCGACGCGCTCGCGACGGCCCTCGACAGCAATGACCGCGGCGGAACGGCCGCTTCACTCGATTCGCTCGACGCTTCGCAATCCCAGGTAACAAAGGAACGCGCGCGCATCGGTCTCGTCGTTGGCAAACTTGGCAGCAGCGACGGTGTCTTGGAGCAACTTGGCGTCGACATGGGCAAGCGTCAATCAACCGTCGCGCAAGTCGACCCGTTCGAAGCCTACTCGAAAGTGACGACGCTGGCGCAGTCGCTGCAACAGGCGGTGGCGGTCTCGCGCCAAGTTCTCGACCTCGGCGACCTCTGGAAGTAGCCGAGCACCAAACACAAGAACCGAGCGCAGCCCTCGAGCCTCGCGCGGCGAGAATTCTCGGCTTGCGTCTGTCGCCGCGCTAGAGGCACGCGCTTAGCGCCTGCTCAGCGCGCGCCAGCCTGTGCCCGAGGCGACCAGGTCGTGAGTCCACGCTGCCGGCCCCAAAGCACGCCCGATCGCGTCGACATTCCGCGTCATGCATCTGCGCGTCGACTCGGAAGCTTGGCCTAGCGAACCCGCCGCGCGTCGGCCAGCGGGCGCTTCTAGACGCATTACCGGCCCGTAGCCGACCCCCAAATACCAGCTCGACGACGCCCGCCGGCTGGCACGTGGGATGCACAGGGACAGGCAGATGTTGATTATCGCCCGCCGCAAAGGTCAACGCGTCGTCATCGGACCGGACGTGCAGATTGTCGTTACCGAGGTCACGCGCGGCTCGGTCAAGCTCGGTATCGTGGCGCCCACGCGAACCCAGATTCTGCGGGGAGAACTGCATGACGCAGTGGAGGCCGCCAATCGCCAAGCCACCGAGACCGTCTCCGATCCGGCAGAGCTACCGCTCCCGCTGCCACAAGGTGTCGGGCCATGGGGGAAGCGTCCATGAACGTGCCGTCACTGGCTCGTCAACTCGATGGCAGCGCCGAGCGTCAAACCGGAGACACGGACGCCGCCTCCGGGGCGTTCCCGGCATCGCCGAGCTTGGCCGAGCGCTTCTTCGAGGAGAATGTCTCGCACTTGGGGCTACCTCCACTGACCGTCGATGCGGTCCGCGCGAGCCGAGCGCTCGGCGAACTCGGTGGCCTCGAACAAGGCGTGCCGGTGATCGTGCACAAGGATACGCTGCTCGGCCAAACGCCGAGCGACGCCGAACTCGAAGGCGCCATAAACCAAGACCAAGACGCGTTATACGTGGTGTTCGGTCTCGGGCTCGGCGATACGGCCCGCGCGCTGCGCGCGATTACCGAAGCTCCGATCATCGTCTTCGAGCCCGATCCCGGCGTGCTGCGCCGCGTGCTCGAGCTCGGGCCAAGTGATCTTTCTGGATTCGACATCGTCTGTACAACCCATGACCTCACGCAAATCTGGCCCGCCCTATTCGCTAGCCGCCGGACGGCGATTGTCGTCAATACCCCCGGATACGCAGACGCGTTTCCCGATTCGTCAACCGATCTTCGGACGAAGGTGGCCGAGTTGGTTCAGCGCAGCCGGATCAATCATGAGACACACCGTGTGCGCGCGCGCACCTGGGTCTCCGACGTGCTCGCGAACGTCGAGCTACTCTGCGAGCACCCCGGGTTTCTGGCACTCACTGGGAAGTATCGCGGGGTCCCGGCGTTCATCGTCGGCGCCGGCCCGTCTCTCGGCAAGAATGGCAGCGCGCTGCTACAGGCCCAGAAGAAGGGCCTCGTCTTCGCCCTCAATTCCAGCGCCCGCGCCCTAGATCGCCTGGGTGTCGAGCCTCAAGTGGTCGGCTGCATGGAGTCGATCGACGTCTCGCACTTGTTGCGCGACGTCAGCTACATCGACCGCGCAATCCGCGCCTTCTCGTTGACGGCTCACCCAAACACGCTGCGCACCGGAACGGGCGCGCTGCTTCCAACCTGGGAAGGCTTGGCGCAGCTCGCCGCGCCGCTCCGCGAGCTCACGGGGCTGCCCGGGCTCGCGGTGAGCGGCAGCGTTTCCACGCTGATCTTCGCTCTGGCGCAGCGGCTCGGCTGTTCGCCAATCGTGTTCGTCGGACAAGACTTGGCGTACACGGACGGCCGCGCCTACGCGGCGGGTACGCCCTACGAGGACTCACGCGTCGAGCGCAGCGAGGACGGTCGGTCCATCCGACTCGACTGGTCCGAGACGCTGAAGGCCACGCATCGCATCGAGGGCCACACGATGCACGACCGAGAACCGCTCACCGAAGCGCTCGCCTGGGGCGGGCAAGGGCGGGTTCTAACGAGCATCGCGTTCACTTCGGTGCGCGGCTGGCTCGAGAGCGCAGCCGTCGTGCTGTCCCGAGAGTCACCCGAGACCCGCCTGGTGAACGCAACCGAGGGCGGCTCACGCATCAATGGCTTCGAGGAGATCGCGCTCGCGGAGCTGCTCGAAACGCTGCCTGACCACGCCATCACGGCTAGCGACCTGCTGGCAACCGCGCACGCCGAACGCGCACCGCTCGCGGTCAGTCAGGTTGCCGAGTGGGCGGCGACGCAAGCCGACCTCGTGGCTCAGGCCCGGCACACGGCGCGGCGCATCCGTCGCCTGGCGGACGCTACCCTACGCTCTCTGCGCCACGGCGATTTGAACGTGACCACGCGGCTTACCAAGCTCGAGGCCGCTGAGCTTGAACTGCGCAAGCGCGTCGCGGCGGCGCCGCTGCTCGACGCTTGGTCCTGGGCTGACGTGGACCGCCTGATGAGCGAGCACCGCGACGGCCCCGCCGATGCCCACGAATCTGCTGAGCATGCGCTGCACTTCGAAGCGCGCTTCGCCTCACAAATCGATGCCTGTGCTCGCCGACTCGAGCACGATCTCAGACAACTCGCCACGCGGCTCACGAAGACACAAGCCCACCAGCAAGGAATGCCATGATCAGCGTCCAAACCAACGTATCATCCCTAGAAACCCAAAAGGCCTTGGGCAAGACCCAATCTGCGCTCGGCCAGAACTTCACTCGCCTTTCGAGTGGATTCCGCATCAACACAGCCGCTGACGACGCGGCCGGTTTGGCCATCAGCGAGAGCATGAAGTCGCAGATCCGCTCCTATACGGTGGCGGAGCGCAACAGCAATGACGCGCTCTCGATGACGCAGACGGCAGAAAGCGTGCTGGGCGAGATGTCGGATATCCTAGGTCGCATGCGCGAGCTGGCGATGCAAGGCGCCAACGGCGACATGACCGACACTGACCGCGGCTACCTCGACACCGAATTCGGGGCGCTCAAGTCCGAGATTCAGCGCATGCAAGCGTCCGCCAAATTCAACGGCAAACAGCTGATCTCCTCGACCGCTAACTCGATCACCTTCCAGATCGGCCTGAACAATACCGCCTCGGACCAGATGACGCTGACATTCGGCGGACTTGGACTCACGACGTTGCTGGCGACGGCGAGCACCCTGTCCGGCGCGACCACCACGAACTCGCTGGCGGCGCTCAGCACCATCGACGCCGCCCTCACCACCATTTCCACGAATCGCGCGAAATACGGCGCAACCATGAATCGCTTGGAAGTTGCGGTGTCCTCCATCCAAACCATGCGCCTGAACCTGTCGGCCGCGAATTCGCGAATTCGCGATGTCGACGTCGCCGAGGAAACCGCCGCGCTCAGCCGCAATCAGATCTTGTCGCAGGCCGGTGTCTCGGTGCTGGCGCAGGCGAATCAGCTGCCGCAGCTGGCACTCAGCCTGCTCAAGTAGTGCTGGGGGCGGCGATGTATTCACTCGAGTCCAGGTGTCGGAGCATGCCTACACCGCTCGCTTGGACTCGTGATCGCCGCCGGCGATTTCTGCTCAAGGGCCTGACCGAGACTCCGTTCCCAAGAAAGCGAAGGGCATTGATGCCCGGACCCAGCAAACGCTGGGTCGCTCTCCAGGACGGAGTCTCAGATGTCACTAAATATCAATACAAACATTGCATCGTTAAGCGCACAGAAGAACCTCGCCGGCAGCCAGATGGCGTTGGCGGGCAGCTTCCAGAAACTGTCGAGCGGCTTGCGCGTGAACAGCGCGGCCGACGACGCGGCCGGCCTCGCCGTCAGCGAGAGCATGAAGTCGCAGATCCGCTCCTACACGGTGGCGCAGCGCAACGCGGCGGACGGTATCTCGATGGCGCAAACGGCGGAAGGCGCGTTGGGCCAGGTTCACGACGTGCTCGGCCGTATGCGCGAGCTAGCCATGCAGTCGTCGAACGGCAGCTTGGGCACCACGGACCGCGGCTATCTAGACACCGAATTTTCGTCGCTCAAGGCGGAAATTGGCCGCATCCAGAAGTCCGCCAAGTTCAACGGCACCCAGCTGGTGAACTCGACGGGTGCGTCGGTTACGTTCCAGGTTGGTCTCAACAACACCCAATCCGACCAAATTGCCGTGACCTTCGGCGGCGTCTCGTTGGGCACGCTGTTGGCGACCGCGAGCACGGTCGCGAACGTGACGGGTGCGCTTGCGGCCCTTGGCAACATCGACTCGGCCATTCAGACCGTGTCGAACTCGCGCGCCAAGTTCGGTACGGCCATGAACCGCCTGAACTACGCGACGTCGAGCATCCAGACCATGAGCGTGAACCTGTCGGCCGCGAATTCTCGTATCGTCGACGTCGACGTGGCGAGCGAAACGGCCAACATGTCGAGAAACCAGGTGCTGTCGCAGGCAGGCGTCTCTGTCCTCGCGCAAGCCAACCAGTTGCCGCAGATGGCCTTCGGCCTCTTGAGGTAATTCCGAGTTCGGGACTTTGGGATAGGCTCACGCGTCGCCGGCCTGCACAGTGCAGGGGCCGGCGGCGCGTGAGCCGGACGTTCCTCCACGGCCCGGTCGTCCACGGGCACGAGCGAGCTATGCGATGAGTACTGGAACAATTACCTTCGGTGGCATCGGGTCCGGCATGGACACCGAAGGCATCGTAACCGGGTTGATTCAGGCCGACAGCGGCAATCTGAACGCGCTCCAAACGCGCGCGAACGACACCGACGCGGCGGTCTCCACGCTCTCATCCATCAGTTCGCTGCTCAGCACGCTCAAGAGCTCCGTGGGTGCGCTGTCGGACTCGAACAGCGTCGGCAGCTACGCCGCCACCACCTCGAGCTCGGCAGTCGCCGCTAGCGCCAACGGCGCGGCCGTGCCTGGCTCCTACAGCATCGACGTTTTGAAGCTCGCCAAAGAGCAACGCACCTACTCCAAGACATTTTCCTCGTCGAACACGGCTCTCGGTCAGTCGGGCACGCTAAGCCTCACCGCTGGCGCCAACGCCGCAGTAAACATCGACGTAGCCGCCACGGACACGCTGGACGACATCGTCACCAAGATCAATTCTTCCGGCGGGCGCGTCTCCGCGGCTGTGTTCAACGACGGCACCAACTACAGATTGCAGCTGCGTGGCCTCGACACCGGCGCCGCGAACGCCATCACGATGGCTGAGAACGGCGTCGCCTTCGGTTTGAACGACACCGGCGCCACCGTGCAGGCTGCGCAAGATTCCAGCATAAAGATCGACGGCTTCACGGTCACGCGCTCGACCAACCAGGTCGTCGGCGCCATTCAAGGCGTCACCTTGGCGCTCACGCAAGAGACCACCACACCCGTCACGCTGCAAGTCGCCAACGACCCCTCGGCGCTGCAGAACAAAGTGCAGTCGGTTGTGAACGCATTCAACTCCGTGGTCAACAAGATCCATCAGACGGCCGGCTACGGCACCACTGCGGGAAGCTCCACCGTGCTGCGCGGCGACTCGACGCTACGCTCAATCACGCAGCAAATGTCTGGCATGGTGCTCACCCAAATCAGCGGCGCCGGCACATTTTCCAACCTGAAGGACATTGGAATTAGCTTGGGCCGCGACGGAACCCTGAGCCTCGACACGAGCAAGCTCTCGGCCGCCCTCAGCAAGGACTCGAGCAGCGTGACCAATGTCTTGGCGGGACCACAAGGAGGCAAAGGCATCATGGACATCATGAGTAGCTTCGCCGACAGTGTGACCCAAACGAACGGCATGCTGGATCTCCGTTCAACCTCGCTTTCCAGCACGTCGAAGTCGTTGAACGACCGAGCCAGCGCGGAGCAAGATCGCCTGAACAAAGAGGCCGACATGCTCCGCAAGCAGTTTACCGCGATGGACACCACCGTCGCGGCCAACAAATCCCAACTGTCCTACCTCCAGAGTCTTTTCAAGTAGCCCGCAGAGAAGCGTCATCCCATGACGCAAGGACCCCCGCCCCATGTTCGAGACGGCAGCAGCCCGCTACACCCAGATCAGAAACACCACGGCCTCGCCGGGCGAGCTCTTGCTCGCTCTCTACGACGGTCTGTTCCGGTTTCTGAACGGTGCCCGCGCCTGTCTCGAACGGAAGGATCTCGGCAGGGCCCGTGAACAGCTCTCCAAGGCCTACGCGATCGTCTCGGAGCTCTTCATCGCGCTCGACCACCAAGCGGCACCAGAACTCTGCGAACAGCTGGAGGGGATCTACGGCTTCGCGATGGACCGCTTGATGCATGTCTCCCGCAGGTGCGAGATCGAGCCATTAGACGAGGTCATCCGCGTGTTGACGCCGCTACGCGAGGCGTGGGCTGTCGCGGTTCCGCAAGCTCAACGGGAGCTCGCCGATCCCGAGCGCCGCTAAGCCCATGACTACTAGCTCCCCACAAGCCAAATCGGCTGCCCCTCCCCCGCGCGTTCACTACGCGCAAGCGGCGCGGCGTGGCACGTTCGTGGCTCACTTCGCTGACGGCGCCTCACTCGAGGTCATGCCTGGGCGTGCGCGCTTGTACCCGGGCCTGCGCGGAGACGCACCGTCGATGTTTGCCTTTTATGACGCTTTCGCGGACTACGCGCGCAGCGGTCGCGTACTCGACGCGGGGGCTGGGGCGGGTGTCGGCAGTGCGCGCTTGATTGCGCGAGGGTTCAACGTGCTCGCGGTCGATTCGGACGCCAATACGGTGGCGTTCGCGCGTCAACAATGCCCCCAGGCGGAACACGCAGTGGGGGCGCTCGAATCATTGCCGCCGACGGCCGCGCTCGATGGCGCCATCGTTGCGGACGTTTTGGGCCACGCGCGCGACCCCGAGGCCGCGCTGTTCGGCGTGGCTCGCAGTTTGCGCATCGGCGCGCCGCTCTTCATCGCCGAGGCGGCCGCCCATGTCTCTCAGCGGCTGCTCGTGCCCCATCGCCGCGCTTTCTCGGTGGCGCGGCTGCGCTCGTTGATGGTGCGCGCGGGCCTCGACGTGGAAGCGGTCGTGCTCGATCGGGTGCCGTTCGTCGCGCTGATAGGGCGCGTCGATCGACCGGCGGTACGCGAAGCGTTCACGCACGCCTACGCGCTGGCGAGCGAGGGTCACATCGCCGAGGCGCTCGTCGCGCTCGAGCCCGCGCGGGGCACGGGCCGCGCTGCCACCGAAGTCGAGGCGTTGCTCGGGGAGAGTGAACTCTGCTTCGCTCTGGGCGACGGCGATCGCGCTGCGAGCGCCTGTTTTCGTGCTCGTGAGCTAGTTCCGAACGACGCACGACCGCTGGTTGGCATCGGACGAATCGCACTCGCAGCGGGCAGCCCCGGCGAAGCGCTCGAACTCGCGTTGGACGCCCTGCGTCACGACCCGACCGAGACGAGCGGCTACGTACTTGCGGCCCTGGCGGCCTCGGAACTTGGCGAGTCCGATACGTTCACGGCCTGGCGTGCCGCGGGCAGCTTAGCGCCCGACGACGCTTTCGTGGTCGGTGAGCTGACCCGGCAAGCCCTGCAACGCGGCAACCACGCCGTCGCCCTACACAGCTTGGATCGGCTAGAACAGTACGACACTGCACTCGAAGCGTCGCACCATGTCACGCGCGCCTGGTTGCTCATCGCGCTTGGGCGGCGCAGCGAGGCCGCGGTCGAGCTTCGGATCGCTCGCGCCAAGCAACCGACCCTGCCAGAGCTCGGCGAGCTCGAGCTCGCGCTCGCTCCGGCCTAGGGACTAATACAAAAGCTTCGGACCGCGGCTGCCAAAGAGAAGCGAGGCAGAGCAAGGCCCGACGCCGATGGTGCAGAAACGCGCTCAGGCTGCTCAACGCTGGAATGCGAAGCGGATCTTCCTGCGGCCGACGGAATCGCGGAGCACGAGCCGCTCCAGTCAGCGAGCGAGCGTCGACAGCGCGTCAGCGCGAGCGGCCAGCAATTTGGGCCACATCGCCGTCAGCGCGACGTCCGAGAACCCGGCGTAGGCCGCGGATTCGTCACGAGCCAACGCGGCGCAGAACTCCGGATCTGGCGCGGCGGCATTGCCCGCCTGAATGTCGATACGATCCGCGATGCGCACCAGGGCAACCGGCAAGCCGATCGCTTCTCCCAGCTCGAACGCGCGCCCCGGCTGATGGTGAAGCGCTACAATCTGCGCCACCTCGCTCGGAATCTGCCAGGCGAGTAAAACGTGGGCACCGAGCGTCGCGTGGTCGAACCCCGTCAGCTCACGCTCGACGAGGTGCACCCTGTCGGGCGTCTGCAAAAGCGCCGGTTCCATCAGCTCGTAGCGCGGGGTCCCCGCTTGCATCATCAGGAGCTTGCCAACGTCGTGCATCAACCCCGCCAGGAAGACGTGGTCCGCGCCGCCGTGCCGCCACTCGACCGCCAGCACGCGCGCGATCGCCGCAACGCCGCCCGAATGGTCGCGCACGCGTGCCCCGAGCCCCTTCACATCCGAGAACATGCCGAACACCGCGATGCCGGCGACGATGTCCGAAACATTCTTGTTCCCAAGACGCGTCATGGCATCGAACACCGAGGAACACTCGCGCTTCGGCGCATAGAGGGCAGAATTTGCCACGCGCAGCAGGCGCGAGGAAAGCGCCGGATCTTGCTCAATCAGCGCGACGATTTTGGCGCGCGACTCATCCGGCTTCTGGAGCAGGCTGAATGCCTTCGCGAGCACGACCGGGAACGCCTTGAGGCCGGTCGCAGTGCCTAGCGCGGCGGCCAATGAGCGCGACGCCTCGAGCTCGGTGCGATGTGGCTCTTCGTCTCCAAACCACAGCTCTTCGACGACGGACTCCGCCAAGCGGCGATGAGACGGCTGACCCGTTTGAAGGCTCGAAGCCACGCTCAGCTCCCCGTCTCAGCGAGGCTCTCGGGCGCCGCCAGGGCTGCCTCGACAATCTCACACACGCCGTGCCAGGCCAGGATATGAAGCTCCTGGACGCGAGCGGTGGCGGCGTCGGGCGCCCGAAAGACCAGATCTGCGCCCTTTGCCACGGCTCCACCATTGCGGCCCACGAACGCGAGCGTAAACGCGCCTTTCTCGCGCGCGGCGTCCAAGGCTCGCACCACATTCGGCGAGCGCCCGCTGGTGCTGATTCCGATCACCACGTCGAGCGGCTTGGCGAGCGCCCGCACTTGACGGGCAAACACGTCGCGAAAATCCCAGTCGTTACCGACCGCCGTGAGAATGGAAGTATCCGTGGTGAGCGCGATGGCTGGAAAAGGCTCGCGCTCGAGCGCGAAGCGCCCCACGAACTCGGCCGCCACATGCTGCGCATCCGCGGCGCTGCCTCCGTTGCCACAGAACATCAACTTACCCCCGGACCGCAAACAGCCGACCAGGCGCATCGCAATCTCACTGAGGATCGGCAGGCTCTCGTCCAAGAGCTTCTGATGCGCGCGAATGCTTTCCTCGACGATCTGTCGCAGTCGCACTTCGGCACGCTCACGAGCCGGCACGATATCTCGCGCCTCGAGTAAGATTTCCACGGCCTCCGCCACGGCACCTGCGCCACCCTTGGCCGCGAGGACTCGGCTAGCCCGCTGCCGCGCGCGCGCCGAAGCGTCGGCCGGGGCCAGCGAAAAGCCGACGCTCGCGAACGCCAGCGCGTCGCGATCGGCGTCTCCAACGAAGCACACCTGGGAGCTTGCCACGGCCATGCGGTCGCAGAGTTGGATGATGCCTACGCGCTTGTCCTTCGCACCGGCAACGACGCAATCAACGCCGATTCGCCGGGCGATAGCCTCGACCAGGGGACCTTGTTCCCCGGTTACGAGGGCCAGGCGTAGGCCCGCGCGGCGCGCTGCGGCGAGCGCATCGAGGTCACGCATGACCAAACCCTTCACTTCGTCGCCGCTGGCGCCAAAGGCAACGCGCCCGTCAGTGAGCACGCCGTCCACGTCGAGCGCCAACACGGTAATCCCACTCACCAGCATGTGCGACCTCCGTCGACGACGAGGCTTGCGCCCGTCATATACGATGATGCGTCGGAGCAGAGAAATACCAGCGCAGCGCGGTATTCGTCGGCTCGTGCCATCCGCCCCATCGGAATCAGATTGGTCAGGCGCTCCACGAAGTCGTCTGGTTGTCCGGCGTAAACCCCGCCGGGGCAGAGCGCGTTGACGCGAACGCCACGCTCGGCGAAATACGTCGCCAGATACTTCGTGAGCATCACCAATCCTCCTTTAACGACGGAGTAGGTGACGGGCTTAACGGGCTGCGACTCTGCAGCGAGCCCGGGCTTACGATAGATGCGCTGATCCGGGGCGATCAGGCCCAGATCGGAGGCGATGTTCACGATCACGCCCGAACCCTGTCGGGAAAGGTGCGCACCCACGACCTGGCTCATCAGAAAGGCGCCGGTCAGTCCTACGGCGATGTCCTGCTCCCAGCTTTCGAGCGGGAAGTTCTCGAGACGAGTCGCCGCAAGCCCCGCCCCCTCGACCTTCGGATTGCGTGCGGCGTTGTTGATGAGCCCGTCGACTCGCCCGCAGCGCTCCAGCGTCCAACTCAACACCCGCTCGCACGAGGGTTTCGATGTGACGTCGAGCCCAGCTCCAAAGACCGGCCTCTCTGCGCTGTCTGAGAGCTCCTGCGCTTTGCGCTCAGCGAGCCCGGCGTCGAGATCCGCGATGACCGGCACGCCGCCTGCCTCGACGATTGCGCGAGCGTGCTCCACGCCGAGCAGCCCGGCGCCGCCGGTAATGACGAAAACTCGACCATTGAGATCGAGCATTCGCGCCAAGTGCGACGGCGGCTCAGCTGAGCTCAGGCCGGATGACGTGGACACACTGCCTCCTCGGAATCCGAGCGTTCACCGCGTTCCCACGCCAGCACAGCCTGCTCGAGCGCGGGGATCTGGTCGGGGTAGTCGAGCTCGTGAATTTTACCTTCGATGACGAACGGCAAGACGACTTTGCCGACCATCGAATCGAGCTCGAGCACAGTGCGTGGACGCACGATGTCCACGTACCCATTTTGCCAATACGCAGCAGGCAACTTCTGCCGCGGCATCGAATGCGCCTCGGGATGGTCGGCGAGCTCTAGCAGCGGACGCAGGTACGAGTTCTCGATTCGCCACATTTTGTAGGGCGTCTGCTCCGCGAGCCCGATCGAGCGCAACGCGTCGGCCTCGGGGTGCTTCAGCATCAACGAGATCGCGCGTTCGATGAGGCGGATGTCGCGAACCGGTCCGGTGGGCCGCAGATGAACCACGAGTTCGGGCACGTACCCCTCGTCTTCGGCGAGCCATTCGATGGCATGACGGAAGACGTCGAGGTCAGTCGCAAAGTCCGTCGCGTATTCGCTCGGGCGCAGGAAGGGCACCTCCGCGCCGTACTTCTGGGCGACGTCGGCGATTTCCATGTCGTCAGTCGAGACCACTGTTCGCGTCACGCTCGGACAAGCGAGGGCGTGGCCGATCGAGTAAGCAATGAGCGGCTTGTCAGCCACCTTCAACAAATTCTTGCGCGGAACCGACTTCGAACCGCCACGCGCGGGAATGAGAACCAAAACGTCCGGGGGGCTCATCTCTCTCCTTCTTGTCGAAACTCGACGGCGCGGCCGCTGCTCTGAGACTCGAGCAGTCCAAGGGCCAAGCGTAAGCTCTGGGCGCCTTGGCGCACCCCGACGTCGGGCGCCGTGCGGGCCTCCACGCAGCCGAGAAAGTACGTAAGCTCGTCCAGGAACGCTTGATTCCGCGGATAGCTCGCGTAGTCGACGTCCTCGAGCAAGGTCGCATCGACGCTCCAACGCCGAAAGCGACGGTCACTAAGGCTCCATTCGAGCCGGCCGGACTCGCCCAACACGACGCAGCGACGACTCGCAGGTCGCTGAAAGAAGTCTTGGTGCAGTTCTACGACGAGGCGACCGCCTTCGGGGGACTGAAACTCGATGAGGGAGCTCGACAAGTCGTCGACGTCGAGCTCGAGATTCGAAAGCTTTCCGCCCATCGAGAAGGCTCGACGCGGCATACCGAAGAGCGCGATCAGGTAGTCGATCTCGTGAATCTGGGACAGCGTGACGCCGCCGCCGAGCGCGCGCTGGGCAGCGTACATCCGACGATAGTCTTCGTACGGGTGAAAGCCGGGCAGATACTCGCCAACCTCTGCGCGCACCGAAAGCACTCGGCCTACGGCATTGGCGGCAAGCGCCTGCTTGAGCTTCAGAAAGCCGGGGTGACGCCGCAGCTGATAGGCGACGAAGCCCACCCGCTGCTGAGCCTCGAGTACGCTCGCCAATTCCTCCACGCCTTGCAGCGAATGGGAAAGCGGCTTCTCGATGAACAGGTGCGCCCCCGCTCGTGCGGCGCGGCGCGCCACATCCATGTGCAGACTGGACGGGTTCGTGACGAACACCACGTCAGGACGCTCGCGGAGCGCCGCATCCAAGTCCGCGAACACGCGCACTCGATGGCGCTCCTCCAGATTCTCGCCAGGGACCACGCTCAGCTGATCATCGAGCAGGGCCGTTTCGCGGCGCACGCGGTAGGCATCGACCTCGAGATCGTCGCCCAGCAGCGCCCGCACGTTCCTGAGATGTCGTTGTCCGACGCCCCCCAACCCCACGAACAGCACACGCCGAACGGAGGGCGCGAGACGCGCGCTCGGCATGCGTGCCGCCATCATGCGGCCGCCTCTCGAGCGCGGCTGAGCTGCTCGCGCACATAACCGAGCGCCGCGCGCGCCGTACCCTCCGGATCGTCGGCAAAGTAGTGCTGTAGCAGCAAGTCTCCGCGAAAACCGAAAGCCGACAGCGCCCGGAAAAATCCTGGGAAGTTCGTGTCCCCCTGACCCAGCGGAACGCTTCCGCCGTGGGTCTTGCGGTCCTTCACATGAACCGCAAATAGGTGCGGCAAGAGCGGCACGATGTCGAGCGCAACATCGACCCCCTGCGCGCTGGAGTTGCCTACGTCATAGTAAGCGCGCACGGCGGCGTGTCCGACGCGCTCGATGAGGCGGGCGTACTCGACGCCCGGCAGCTCCATCTCCAAGCCTAAGATCACGCCATACTGCGCGGCCACGGGCGCGGCGGCGCGCAAACTCTCGACGATATCGTCTTTGAGCGCGGGCGTATCGACCGCCGAGGTTTCGAGCAGCGGCAACAAGATGCGCTGGGCGCCGATGTCGCTCGCCTCTCGGATCAGCTGAAGCAGCACCTCGACGTGACGCGCTCGCGACTCGGCGTCGCCCCCGGCTAGGCGGTGCACCATGAAATAGCCGGCGCAAACCGAGCGCACCGCGACACCGCTCGCTTCAGCGGCGGCCCGAATTTCTGCGCGCCCACGCTGACTTCGGATTGGGTTCTCCTCGGCCGCGTCCGCCTCGAAGATCCATTCGATGGCGTCGAAGCCGAGCTTTCTGGCGAGTGAGAATTCGCGCTGCCACCCGCTGCGTGGAAAAGCCTGGAGCCTGTCTGCGGGCCGGGGCGAGAGCCGCCCCTGCATGATACCAATGCGTTGTTTCACGACGTGCCTTCGCCTGCCTGGGTCAGCCGACGCGACGCAGCTTCTTCATAATCGGAACCTCGTCGCTCGTGACCTTCTTGACGCCGTCACCGAGGCTCTCCTCGATCACGCGGATGTCACGCACGAGCTTCATCAAACCTTGCGGTTCGACGCTCGCGGCTTGGTCGGTGCCCCACATGGCGCGATCGAGCGTGATGTGTCGCTCCACCATACAGGCGCCGAGGGCCACGGCGGCAAACGAGGCGGCCAAACCCACCTCGTGACCCGAGTACCCGACCGGCACCCCGAAGCGCTCGCGCAGCGCGGGGATCATCTTCAGGTTCAGGTCGGCGGTCTTTGCCGGATAGGCGCTCGTTGTGTGCAAAATGACCAGATTGTCGGTGCCAAGCACGGACACCGCGTGGTCGACCTGGTCCAAGGTGCTCATCCCGGTGGACACGATCAGCGGGCGCCCGGTGCGTCGATGGTGCTTGAGCAGATTGTCGTCCGTCAGCGACGCCGAGGCGATCTTGTATGCCGGGGGATTGAACTGCTCCATGAAGTCGACCGAGGCCTCGTCCCAGCACGACGCGAACCAGGCGACGCCTTTTTCCTTGCAGTAGCGGTCGATGCTTCGATATTGGTCGAGCCCAAACTCGAGCCCGCGCTTGAGATCGCCATTGGTAGCGCCGAACGGATTCTCGCGTGGACGGCTGAGCTCCTCCGCGCTGTAGACCACATCCACCGTGCGTTTTTGGAACTTGACCGCGTGTGCGCCGGCGACGGCCGTCACGTCGATCAGGCGCCGCGCAATGCCCAGGTCACCATTGTGATTGATGCCGATTTCGCCGACCACGTAACAGGGGGCACCGTCGCCCACGAATGAATTACCGATTTTGACCTGGGGCATTTTGCGAGTCTCTCCGTCCTTGGAATTTGGGGATATATGCGAGGGTTTCAGTTCAAATCTTGTCGGCCACGACGAGCAGCATCCACTCTTTGGCGAAGCGCACGAACTTGATGCTCTTGAATGACGCCGGCAAGAGCGCCGCGACGTCCGCGAGCGGACCCAGGTAGGGTCGCTCCCACAACAACGGCAGCTGGCGGAAGCGTCGCGCTTCCTGCACTCGGAAGCCGTGACTGCCGATGCATTCTCGGAGGCCTGTGAGGGTGAACGGACGAACGTGAGTCCAGTCATCGTAAAAGTGACTAAACTGCGCGGTCCAGTCGGGAACCAGCGAGATCATGCGCCCGCCAGGCGCCAGCACGCGACGACACTCCGCGAGCACGCGGCCAATGTCGGTGATGTGCTCGAACACCGATTTGTTGAAAATCACGTCGAACGCCGCGTCAGCGAGCGGTAAGCGTTGCTTTTCGTAGTCGACTTCGACCACGGGCTCCGCAAATCGCGGAGCTTTCGGGCGCGCGCGATCGGCGCCCAGCGCCACGAAGCCGAGCTCAGCGAAGCCGTGCAGAAACTCGCCCCTCCCGCAGCCGAGATCGAGCAGTCGCCCTCCGCTGAACCCAGCCAGGTAATTCTCGGCCAAGTAGCGAGTCAGCGCGGCCGGGTAGTCCGTGTACGGACGCTCGGCTTCCGAATAGCGCACATCGAGATAGCTTTGTTCGCCGCTCAGGTTCGCGTTCATCCACGATCCTTTTCAGGTCGGGTCTCCGACGCAATCCGCAACGCGGCTCGGCTAATCTCGTCTGCCAGGGCGAGCCCGTCGACGATTGGCGCCCCGCCACCGCTCGGAAAATCGAAACCGCTATCGACGCTGCTCTGAACGGGTCGGAGCGGCAGCGTCGGCGTGGAGCTCGCCGTGCCGGTCGGCATCTCCATGCCCGATAGCGCCACGACCGAGCGCGTGTACGCGCCTTCGTTACCGGTGAAGTAGCCTCGCGCCTTGAGCGAATGCACGAACCCGACCGGATCCCCGTTTTTCGCGGCCGCACTGGCCTCCGGGAAGCGTGCCTGCAAAAGCCGCACATAGTCGGTCGCACCCTCCTCCGCGGTCTGGTACGCGCGAAAGCGGTCGGTGATGGCGCGCTCGGTGTCGCCCCAACCTTCGTGCGTGCGTTGGGCGACGGAGAGCCCGCTCGGCCCCTGCCCCTTGATGCCGCCGAAGTTGTAGTTGAACATCGAGGCGCCGTGTCCGGTCTCGTGCGCCCACTGCGCGGTCAGCACGCGCACCGTGCCGTCACTTGGCTCTTCTCCGGTCACGCTCTTCCAAGCAGCACGGAGTGCGTTGCTGGCTTGACCGGCATCGAGGTGAGTGCGAGTCGGAGCGACGAGCATGCCGCCCCGGGTGCCGTCGGCGCCGCCGAGGGCGCGCGCAAAGGCTGCCGCGTTCTTCGCGTCGGGAAGCTCCTTTGCCTCGGGGAGACCCGGACGAATGAGCGCGTTCGGTGCTGAAATGGCGGCGGCCACACCCAACGAACGGCAAGAAGCGGGCCAGCGGCTCCGCGACGCAACGAGCTACGCTTCGAGCTCGGACTTCAGCACGGTCAGGTCCTCGAGCAGGGTCAAGAGCTCGGACTCGAGTCCCTTGTTGCCGATTAGCGTAAGCGCGTGATCGATCGAGCTAATCTCGAGCTTCGAGCGATCTCCCGCCAAGATCACGCAGCGCGCGGCGAGCACGGGGATTGCTGCCACCAGCTTTCCAATGTTTGCGTACGGATCGTTCAACGCGGTGAGAAGATCCTGAATCTTGCCGAGATCCTGAAGGTGCTCGAGGCGCACGCGACAATCGTTGCGACTCACGCGGAGCGGCCCACCGGGGATCGAACGCATCTGTCTTCTTCAAGTGTGCAAGTTTGGCGCTACGAATCAAGCTCGGAGCCACCGCAGTCGATGGCTCAAATTCCGTCAACCAGCTGACGGCTCGATGTCAAACGCCTCGCGCTGCATGGTTCGCTGCACGAGAAGCATGCCACGGGATGTCGTACGACACACCGCGGTCTATCCACAAGTCACGACGAACTCCACCCGGGAGCCAAAGTGCGATACCGCACCACCGTGGAGGACGAGCGAGTCGGCACGCTTCTCCGCTGGCCCGAAGCTTGCTGCTGACGCAAGGCATGAGTTCCGGAATCTGGTCGGCCGCCTCGGGAGCCGTGGCGCAGTCCGCGTCACTGGACACCGCGGCCAACAATGTCGCGAATGCGTCGACCGCAGGCTACCGCGCCGAGACGGCGGTGTTTCGGCAGACCTTGGTCAACGCCTTGGGCCAAAATGCCGGCACCCGCTCCCAACGATTCGCCGTAACCCGCACCACCGCGCCGGACTTCAGGCCCGGTCAGATCATTCACACCGGCAACAATTTGGACGTTGCCATCAACGACGACCAAGGCTTCTTCGCGGTGAGCACGCCGAACGGTGAACGCTACACCCGCGCCGGGAACTTCCGCGTCAGCGTCGACGGCACACTCGTCACGGCCGACGGAAATCCCGTCCTCGGCCCCAGTCGACGCCCCGTGCAAGTGTCGCCGACTGCGTCGTCGATTGAAATAGCGCCCGACGGATCCATCAGCGCAGGAGGTGAGCCGACGGGCGCATCCATCGCGGTCTTCAGCTTTCAGAATCTTTCGGGCCTGGAAAAAGATGGGCAGGTTCTGTTTCGCGCGCGTCCCGAAGCCGGGCGTCCCGTCGTGCACCAGGCGGCGCTGGAGTCGCACGCCATCGAGCAGTCGAACGCCAACGCCGTTTCCTCGATGACGACATTGATCAACGCTTCGCGACAATTTGAAATGGTCGCCAAAGTGATCGAAGCATTCAGCCAAATCGAACACCGCGCGGCGACCGACATCATGAAGCGCTGAAGCACCCGCGCCGCGCGGGTTGAACTGCCGTTTCTGCGCTCCGACGGCGCGCGCCGGGCACACGAGTGCCTGCGAGTGGCCGCTTAACTTGCGTTACCGGGCGCCGCTAATCAGACGGATAGCGCACGCAGGGACGGCGTCAAGGCGGACCGGCATGCGCGCCGCGCAGAAGAGCGCTAGACTCAGCTCTGTACCTGCCAAAAAGCCAGGGCGAAGTCGAAACTCGCGAGTTCGCCTTGACGACCCACATCAAGTTATGAGACAGGGGCCCAAGCATACTAATGGCGCACGGTCGCGATTTTCGACGTGCCATCGATCGCCTCGTCGCCGACTTGACCCGCATCGCAGAACGAGCGATTTCGGTCGAGGTCGAGCGAGCGATTGCGCTGGCAATTGATCCCATCGAGCGGAACAGAGAACGTTCCGCCAAAGCCCGCCGTGAACAGGCGAAAGCGGCGAAGGCACAGGAGCGCGCGCAGCGCGTCGCCGAGCGTGTCGCCAAACGCGAAGCGGACCGCGCAGCGCGGGAAGCCGAGCGAGCTGAACGCGAGAGCGAGCGGCTTCGGCGCAAAGAGGCTCGCGAAGGGCTCCGTCAGGAGCTGAAAGCCGCGCGTGAGCTAGCGCGGCAGGCGCGTGCCGCGGACAAGGTGAAAGCCCGACCCGAGGCCGCCGCGCTGCGCGAGGCGCGTCACAAGGCGCTCACCGAAAAGAAGCAGGAGCCGCCGCCGCTCATGGTGTTCAAGCGCTCGCGCGATGGACAGGTCACTGTCCTCCAGCCGAAGCCGATGGCGCCAGAGCCCGCGGGCCCAGACGTCACGCCCGCCGTGGTTGCCGTACCGAACGCTTAGGCCGTTCGCGAGCTCTTCCCTGTCGGCCCACAGGCCGCGCCCTGCCGCAAGGGCTGTCGACTCCTCGACTCGTGGCCAGCCCCGTTGAGCCATAAAAAAACGCCTCTTCCTTTCGGAAGAGGCGTTTTCACATACCCGAGGGATTAACTGCGAAGCTGCAAGATTGCAGCTGAAATCAGCCGCTCTGGCGGCGCTGGAACGCGGGTGTGTCCCAGTCCGTATCGAGGCCGGAGGGGAACGCAATGCGCTCGCGCACCGGAAGCGACATCTGACCGTCGCGACCGCCGCCAGCGACGAGCGTCTGCTGCGGCGCCGGGCGGCGACTTGCCAAGGCCGGGGCGGGTTCGCGGAATTCCGGTCGCATGCTGGAGCGGGGAGGCGCAGCGAGCTCCTTCTGAACGAGGGTTCCGCTCGGACGCCGCACCTCACGAGAGGCTTCGAGCGGCATCTCGGCGCCCAGCTGATTGAAGCCGGTCGCGATGACGGTGACCTTGAGCGTGTCAGCCATCGACTCGTCCACGCTGGCTCCGAAGATGACGTTGGCGTCTTCGTGCGCCTGCTCCTGGACTAGCGACGCCGCCTCCTGGATTTCTTTCATCTTCATGTCGGGCCCGCCGACCACGTTGATGAGGACGCCGGTGGCCCCTTCGACCGAAATGTCGTCCAGCAACGGTGAGTGAATGGCCTGCTCGGCAGCGAGCCGCGCTCGCCCCTCACCTTTCGCGCAAC
>JAEUAF010000072.1 GCA_019695485.1 Sorangium sp. | reverse complement strand
CGACGAGGGAAGGGAGGAAGGCGGCCGCGGCGCTAACGGGGGTGTCGCTAACGGTGGTGTCGCTAACGGCGGTGTTGCTAACGGGGGGACCAGCGGCTCTGCCGGAAGCGATCCCTGCGAAGCGCAGGCCGTCCGCGAATGCACGCGCAACGATTTTCAGGGGGCGAGCTGCTACGGCAAGACGAGCGGCGCACGTCCCCTGGGGGGGCTCGCGTGCACCGAGTCGTGCTCCATCGATACGTCGGGGTGCCTGGCCTCCTCGGCACCCTGGCTCGTTCGGTGCACCGCGACCATCGCCGTCACGCAGCTCGAAACGATCGTGTCAACGAACGGGCTCGTTCAGACTAGTAGCTGCTCCGGTTGCACCCCAACGACCAGGACACTTCCGGAAGCAGATCTCGTCTCGCTCATCGCTGCGGTCGAGGCGGTATCCCATTCGAGTGCAGGCTATGAGCATACGACGGGACCGAACACCCACAACAACCGTCACGACTCCTTCCTGAATTGCGACGGGTCCGGCCCAAACACCCGCGTCGACAGCGTGACCGACAGCGCTGCAACCGGCGTTCGCGAGGTGTATCGCTCGCTCGACTCTGCAGCGAGCGAGATTCGCAAATACGGCTGCGGGGACATCGGCTCGAGCGGACCTATCTAGCCGAGGTATGGGCCCGAAACTTCTGCCGCACGCCAACTCGGACGGCAACTTCGGCCTCAAAATGCTGCATCCGGTGCGGCGGGTTTCCGGAACTGTATGGGGCAGCGTAAGCTTCGCAACAAGACGAGCCATGAATTTAGAAGAGCTTCGTGCCGCGCAGGCACCCCTAAAGGCCCGCTATCGTACCGATGCTGCCGCCGCTCTGGTAACACTCACTGCGCAGGGAGTCCCCGACGCGCCCAACCAACTCTGCCGGGTGGAAACGCATCTCGGCTTGGTCGAGGCAGGCCTGCACTCGGCGACGGGCGGCGACGGAAGCAAGGCGTGTTCCGGTGACATGTTGCTGCAAGCACTCGTCGCCTGTGCCGGTGTCACGCTGAGCGCCGTGGCCACGGCGATGGGGATCGCCCTCCGCGGTGGTCGCATTTGGGCGGAGGGTGAAAGCGACTTTCGCGGCACGCTCGGTGTCTCACGTGACGCGCCGGTCGGATTTCGTAGTCTGCGCCTTCACGTCGACGTCGAGTCGGATGCCGATCCAGAAACGCACAGGAAGCTCATCGAGCTGACAGAGCGCTACTGCGTTGTCTATCAAACACTCCGGCAGCCGCCCGAGCTAGTTGCGACCAGCAAATAGGCGCTCGATTAGGTTCGAAGCGCCTTTCGGTTACAGCGTGTCAGCTCGCGAGCGGTGGGCGCGGAGGTCGCCCCGCCGGGGGGTAGGGGAGCCGGGCTTACCATTGGCCAGCTCGAAAAGAGCAAGAACGTGCCTGTCTCGTTCCGCGGGTCCCACGTAGAGGCCAACGCACAATCCCGGGGCGCGACGAGACGGCTCGCGCGGTTCCCGTCATCGGGGCGAGCCCGCCCGTCAATGGAACGCGGCGGTGTAGCGCGTGCTTACCCGCCGCTTAGGAGGAGTCCATGAAAGCGTTTGGCACCAGGAAAGATCACTACAGGTTCACGAGCATCGCCACTTGCTCGTTGGCATTGTCCCTTTTGGGCGGTTGCCAAGGCGAGTCGCCCGGCAGCGACGAGGGCGCCCTCGCGTCAGAGGTGGACGCTCTTCGCAACAGTCCGGCGGAGCTTCGCCCCTTCATTGCCCAGCAGGTCGGCGGGCTCGAAAAGCTGAGGGTGCCCGCGGACGATTCGTCCGTTCCGCTGCCGCCGGAGGATCCAACCCGCCCCGGTCGCTATCGGACCACGGAGGCCAAACGCTACCTTGGAAAAATGCTGTTCCACGACCCGGTGCGGACGGCGCGCATCAACGTGAACAAGAGCGTGAACCCGCCCATCCGAGCGGGCGAGCCGAGGGACTTGCCCGACGGAACCGCGTTCGGCGGAACGGTCGCAAGCACGGACCCCAGGCTGCAAAGCGTCGTCGACACGACCAAAAGCACGGGCTCTTGCGGGAGCTGTCACTTGGGCGAAGCGGCGGGCAAAGCTGGCAGCGTGTTGAACTTCAATGTCGGTGGTGAGGGCCGTGGCTATACCGACGAGAGCGGGAACTACATCATTCGCCGGCGGCCGCAACGCACTCTTATTCCGCGCGAGAGCGCCTATCTTCCTCGAGTGCGGTTATTCGACGGTGACACCGGGGTCGACTCGCTTCCGACGCTCACCGATATCTACAGCGTCGCTGGGACCCAAGTCATCGCTACCCCAGCCCGCCAGAAGGCGGACCCGCTTGCCGACGCGCTGCTCGCCACGGGTCGTCTCGACCAACTCGACAGCGTCGGGCGCCAATCGCCGTCGATGATCGGCTTTGCGTTCAACAACCGCCTGCTCTTCGGGGGCTTTGCCGGGGAGTCGAACGCCCTGGCGGGCGGGCTCAATCCATTGAATGACCCCGCTCAGGAGAACCTGACGCTCTTGCTTCTCGACGCACACCGGATGCTGGACTTCGAGTCGGCGGAGCTCCAAAAGATCCCAGCCTTCGTGGAGCTGTTCCGCCAAGCGTTCCCCGATGAAGCCCAAGAATACGAGGCCTGTAGGCAAGCCGACCCGAGTGGCTCGTGCCAGGACCAACTGGGCAAGCTCGTCAACGACGACACGGTTCTGCGCGCCACAGCAACGTTTTTGCGCACAGCGGTCACGCGCAACACGCCCTTCGATCGATTCCTCGCTGGAGAGGACGCGCTCACTGCGCGCCAGCGGCGCGGCGCCAGACTGTTCTTCACCAAAGCCGAGCAGGGCGGCGCTGGCTGTTTCACGTGCCACAGCGGTCCGATGTTCAACAAGCAGCCGAACGACCCCGACGTCGCGGGAATTGGCCACTTCGTCGAGGAGAACTTCTTCAACGTCGGTATCGGCGATCATCCACTCCAGGCGCTGAACGCTTTGCGCAGGGGCCGGCTGACCTTCGATCGCAACGGGAACCCCCTCCCACACGGGGAGGACACTGGGCGCCAAGAGATCACCAACAATCCGGATCATGCTTACAAGTTTCGCAGCCTGACTTTGCGGCAATTGAAGGACGCACGGACCTTCTTCCACAACGGGTCGTTCAGCAGCGTCCGGGATGTGGTCAGCTACTTCAACGACGGTGTCGCGCAAGATCAGCTGTTTGCGGGCAAGGCATCGACGCTGGAGCCTCGCTTCACCCACCCGCGAGGCAGCCACGCGCCGCGTGGTCTGGGTCTGAGTGACGAGCAGATCGACGCCGTCGCTGACTTCCTGGAAAATGGGCTCTACGATCCGAGCTTCGTGCAGGCTTTCCAGCCGAACGAGCACGACTTGAGCTATTCGAAGACTCACCCCGAGTTGGCAGCAGTTGGCGCGAAGGACGGACAATTGCTGAGCGGCCGCGCGGTGGACAACGACGACCCGCTTTCCCGCCGTGACCAGGGCCTCGAGTTTCTCGACGTGACGCCGCAAGTGCGCGTCGATCGAATCGAGAGCGACCACACTTCCAACAACACGATGGAGGAGGTGTATCGGCTCACCAACATCAGCGACTCGGTCGTTGACACCCACTTGCTCGTCATCGTTCAAGGGCTGCCCGCCGGTGTGCGGCTCAAGAATGCGAGCGGCACTACCCACTCTGGCGAGCCCTATATCCGCGTGTTCTTGTCGGATGGCGTTTTGGCTCCGGGTCAGCGCATCACCCAGCGTTTGGTGTTCAGCGGCGCAAACGGGAGGAGACTGCCGCGCTATGGGGCGAGCCTCCTCTCCGGGCAGGGCAACCCATAGCGAGCGTCGCGTCGTTCGCCGCTCAGCGCGGGACGGGACGCGTCGAAAGACCTGCTGCGAAGGCCGGGAGAGTGAATTCTCCCGGCCTTTTCTTTGGTGCGCCCAGCATGGGCCGTTTCGAGCGGCGGTTCGGACGCCGACCACGGCTGCGAACTTCCACTTCGGGAGCGGGCGATTGAAACGAGCGCCGGGATTCTCCGTACGCAGGCTCGATGTCAATCGGACCGCGACGCCACCCCGGCGAGGGTAAAGTGATGGCCAGTTACCACCCCTCGCGGCTGGCCGGACTCTATTGTTCGACGTTGATCGATGGAGGACCGCCTCGGGCCTGCGTTCACGACCGATTCGCGTTGCTGATGCTCACGAGCGGGGAGGCGCAGATCTGGTGCCGCGGAGAAGCGCACACGCTCTCTCCCGGTTCGGTGCTCATGATCGAGCCCGGCGACGTGCACCGCGACCTTCAAAAGACGCAGTATTCCGCAGTGACGGTCGCATTGCGCGGCGATCTCGTGATGGCGCTACGCGGAGCCGACGACCGCGGGTGCTTCAGTGCCTCGGTGGCGCGCTGCAGCAGCCTGTGTGGTGAGGCCTTGGCGTTGGCCGAGGCGGTGCGGGCGGGGCAGGGGTTCGCCGAGCAACAACGGCAGGCGCTGCGCGTATTTCGCTCACTCGCGCCGTTTTGGACGCGCGCGACGACCCGCTCGCAGCCGCCCCTGGTCGCGCGAGCGCTGCGCGCGTTGGCAGAGTCGTCCGCTGCCCTGCTCTCGCTCGACCAGTTGGCGAAGCGATTGCGCTGCGCGCCCACCTACCTCTGCCGCGCCTTTTCGGAGCACACCGGCGTGGGACCGCATGCTTACCAGCTGCAGCTACGCTTGCTCGAAGCCGGTAGACTGATGGAGGGCGGCAGGACTGTTGCTGCCGCTGCGGCGCTCACTGGGTTTGGTGACCCGAGCCACTTGCGTCGACATTTCCGGCGGCGATTCGCCGTGGCACCTGGCTGCTACCAACGACAGCTCGCTGCCAGCGGTAACGCCAACGCAGCCAACCGAGCGTAGGTCGTGTTGTCCCGCCACGCCGCACGCTAACGACCACTAACGGGGCTGCCAGCGCAGACAGGCGCGGTTGGGCGCGAAACTCGCGGCGCACTCGGGGGCGCAGATCACCAAATCAGCCCAGCTCTGTCCCCAGTTCAAGTACCACCAATAGCCTTGCGACGACCCCCACATGGGCGTTGGGCAACCGGGAGCGATACTCGCACACGCTCGCCCCTCGTAATAGTTCCCGGGGGCAACTCCAATGCCGCCCTGCTCCGGACAGCGACCCACAAAGATGGTTCCGAAGCTTGGTGGCGCGTAGCAGTTGGGGTCGATGCCATGGAGCCTGAACACGCATGCGCCGGCAGGGAGTGCCGAGCGGTCCCACGCTTCCGGCGGGACGTTTTTGGTACTGGGGTCGCCTCTGGTTTCTGGCGTGAAGGCTGGGATCTGGAGTGCTTCGACGACGATGCCGTTCGCGAGCTTCTGCACGCTCCCCTCTTCGAACACAAGCGTCAGCTCACTTGCCGAGCAGCCCGCGGGCTTGCTCGCGCTAATCGCGCATACCGCCGGGACGGCCGTGCCGCTCGTGAACGCGCCGCCATCCGCGGCTGTGCTGCCCGTGCCGCCAGTCGCGACCGTGCCGCCAGTCGCGACCGTGCCGCCAGTCGCGACCGTGCCGCCAGTCGCGACCGTGCCGCCA
>JAEUAF010000062.1 GCA_019695485.1 Sorangium sp. | reverse complement strand
CACGCTCACCATGCTCGCGCCGGCGCGAGCGTAACTACGCGCGCGATCCGCCACTGAAAGTCGAACTGACAGCGGTCCCGCCGACGGCGAGCGCCTCTTGATCTCGGTAATCAGACGGAGTGGTTCGCCCGGGGCCCGTTTCAATGAGAAGGGGCGCGCGGCTGGGGCGGCGGGCAGCGTCAAGCGTTCGAGCTCCAGTAGAGTCGCCCGCTTCGCGGCTAGAATCGATTCGAGGACACCCATTCAGCTGCTCCCGTTTCGAGCGCGTGAAGCTGCGCTGCGCAGCGCTTCGAGGGTCCGTTGCGCGGCGCCGGTCGCGAGCAATTCGCGCGCGCGGTCAGCGGCTGCGCGGGGCGCAAGGCCCTGCGCGACCACCAAGGCGGCCGCGGCGTTCAGCACGAATCCGGTGACCGAGGGGTGCGCCTCACCTCTCAGAACCGCCGCCATGACTTCCGCGTTTTGGCGGGGATCCCCGCCGTCGATCGCCCCCTTCGGGCTCGGTGAGAGCCCGAAATCCTCGGGAGCGATCTCGAGTTCCTCGACCCGTCCCCGATCCAGCGCGCTGATGCGCGTAACGCCATAGGGACTGATCTCGTCCATGCCGTCGGCGCTGCGAACCACCCAGGCCCGCTCGGTGCCCAGGTTCGCAAGAGCTCTCGCCAACACCGGGCGAATTGCGTCGTCGAAGGCGCCGAGCAGCTGATGCGTGGCCCCGGCGGGGTTTGCCAAGGGACCCAGACAGTTGAAAAGCGTGCGAATGCCGAGCTCGCGGCGGACCGGCATTGCGTGGCGCATGGTCGGGTGATGCGCCAGCGCGAACAGGAATGCGATGTTCGCCTCGCGTAAAACCGCGCCTTGGGCGCTAGGCGTCACATCGAGCGGCACACCCAGCGCCTCGAGCACGTCCGCGCTGCCAGACTTGCTGGTGGCTGCCCGGTTGCCATGCTTGGCCACGGGGACGCCGGCGGCGGCGGCGATCAGCGCGGCCCCGGTCGAGAGATTCAAGGTGCCCGAGTGATCGCCGCCGGTGCCACAGGTGTCGAGCACCAGCGGGAAATCGTGTTCAACGCGCACCATGGCCGCGCGCATTGCCTTGGCGGCCGCCGCGATGACCTCGGCGCTTTCGCCAGCCATGCGCATCGCGACCAGGAAACCCGCGATCTGCGCCGGGCTCCAGCTCCCGCTGAAAATGGCCGCGAACACTTGCTCGACCCGGGCGGGGCTGAGCCCGCCCGGCGCGTTGAGCTCCACGAATATCTTCGAAAACTCTAGAACTTCCTGGCTCATGCGCGGGCCTTCAAGGACTTGAGCCAGTTGTTGACCAGGTCGAGTCCGTGCTCGGTCAAGATGGATTCCGGATGGAACTGCACGCCTTCAACGGGGCGGGTCCGGTGCCTGAGTCCCATGATCTCTCCCTCCGCGGTGCGCGCGCTCACTTCCAGGCACTGGGGGAGGGTCTTCGCATCAACGACCAGCGAGTGGTAGCGGGTAGCCTGAAACGGGCTTGGAATGCCTTGGAAGACCCCGCGCCCGTCGTGTTCGATGGGTGAGGTCTTGCCGTGCATGAGCCGCGGTGCGCGGATCACGTCGCCCCCGAAGGCCTGGCCAATCGACTGCAGTCCCAGGCACACCCCAAAGACCGGCGTTTGCTCCGATAGTTCGCGAATCACGTCGAGGGTAATGCCCGCATCGTCGGGCGTTCCCGGGCCGGGGGAGAGCAGGATTCCGTGCGGGCTCAGCGCGCGCAGCTCGGCGGTGGTGATTTGGTCGTTGAGGCGGACCAGACAGCGAGCGCCGAGCGACGCCACGTACTGAACGAGGTTGTATGTGAAGGAATCGTAATTATCGACGACGACGACGGTCGGTTCCACAGAGTTTCCTTTCTACTACGCTTCGAGCGCGCTGCCATTCGCGTGACGCGCGGCTAGCGGGCGGGTGCTTCAAAAGGCGTCGTGTGGCGCTCTGGTTTCGCTCTCGGGCGATTATTTCGCCCGAGGGCGCTGCGCATCGTACCGTGGCATGGCTTTTTCAATCTTGCCCGCGGGTTAGCGGGCCGCTAGTGTGCCGCCGGTCGCAAGGGCCGCCGCCGATTGGATCGGCGGCCTCCCGCGCGTGATGAATCCCGATGTCCGAACAGAAGCCCAAGATCGATCTCAAGGCGCGCCTCGGCAAAAAGACGGTTAGCACCCCCGCGGCAGGCGGGTCCTCGATTCCGCCGCCCATGGCTGCGTCGCCGAGCGCTATTCCCGCAGGCGCCTCGCGCCCAAGCATGCCGCGCCCCAGCGGGCCGCCTCAAATGACGCCATCTGGCGTGCCCGTGCCTCCCTTCGCCGCGCCGTCGCGTCCCGCGATGGACCCGTCGAACCCCTACGGTGCGATGCAGGCTCAGGCGCCTGCGCCAGCCAGGCCTACGGCCATTCGCATCGAAATGGGCGAAGAGGTCATGGCGGCGCGTCGCGCCGGCCGCACGAAGGTCCTCGTGCTCGCGTTCTTCGCGGCCGTCGTCGGAGGCCTCGTGGGCTACGCAGTTGGCGGCGGGGTCGAGCGACAGAAGGGGGCGGACGCCGCCATCGTCGGCGCTCAGGACCTCATCAAGGACATCACCAAGGCGAACGGCGAATCTCAAAAGCTCGCCGAGACGCTCAAGTCCGCCAAGGAGAAGCTCAAGAAGGGACAGTTCCCGGAGGAGGAGGTCTCCAAGCTCGGCAGCATCAATATCCCGTTCGCCGGCAAGAACCTGGCGGGCAAGGGGATCGGCCGCTTCAAGCCGGAAGTGGTGTCGATGCTCATCGAATACGCCAACACCGCGACTGCGGCGAACGAGCAGAAAGAGAAGCTCCAAAGCGTTCTGTCGGGTGCCAAGAAGGGCATCCAGGAGCTGATGGATCCGAAGCCCCAGGTCCGCTGGGCAGTTCTCCTTGCAGGCGGCCCCGGTGGACCCTGGGCGGGCATGCAGGTCGTTCCGGCCCCGTTCAGCTCCAAGGACAAGTGGCCCGACGAGCTCAAGGTTGGCTCCGGCAAGGAAGCGCAGTCCTTCAAGCGCTACAGCTCTGGCAACCCTATCAACAACGATTCGCCGTACTTCCTCCCGGTCGACCCGACGTCGCAAGCGAGCGTCTGCCCGCAAGACGTGCTGTTCAAGCTGAACCGCGAACTCGGCGATCTCGAGGAGATGCTGCGCGGCAATCATGCGCCCGGTGAGGACAAGACCGGGCTGCTCGAGGCTGCACAGCACCTCACCGACAAGCTGAAGCTGATCGGAAAAGACGCGCCCTGACCCCCGGGCTCGCTTCGCTTTGGCGCGCCAAACGGCGCGACTGAGCGAGCACCAGAGGCCCCGCCTTTCTTAGGTCGGGGCCTCTGACGCGTCTGAGGATTCGAGCGCTCTCGCTCTGCGCGTCGAGATCCAGATTCGGGCTTTAAGCCGCGGTGATCCGCGACGCGGAGCGTGGCACGATCGACTCGGGTGGGGCCAGGCGCGTGATCTCTACGGTCGAGATGCGACGCTCGTCGGCTTCGCGAACTTCGAAATGTAGACCGTAAGCCGCGAGCTGGGCGCCGATCTCAGGCACGCGCCCAAGCTGGGCAATGATGAATCCGCCCAGCGAATGGTAGTCGCCGTCGGCGGGAAGTTCGGCGCCGAGGTAACGGCTCAGATCCGCGATCGGCACGCTCGCATCTACGACCAAGCGTCCGTTGCCAAGGTCGACGATCGGGGGCTCCTCGACGTCGTGCTCGTCCCGAATGTCGCCCACGATTTTCTCCAACAGATCTTCGAGGGTCAGCAGGCCGCTGGTTCCGCCGAATTCGTCGATCACGATCGCCATGTGATGGCGGCCGGCTCGCATATCTTTGAGCACGCTGCTCCCCGACTGCCCCTCAGGTACGAACGCGACGGGCGTACGCAGCAGGCCTTCGAGAGTCCGCCCCTCGAGGTCGCCGAGTTGACGGAGCAGGTCTTTGGCATAGACGAGCCCGACCACGTTATCGATCGACCCGGCGTACACTGGGTAACGGGAGTGTCCAATATCGGTGATCTGACGCTGCACGTCGGCGAGGGAGGTCTGGACCTCGAAGGCAGTGACCTGCGTTCGGGGCACCATCACATCGGCGGCGGTCACGTCCCCGAACTCGAGTACGTTTCGGATCATTTCCGATTGTTCGTGGGCGAGCGAGCCATTGAGCTCGCCCTCGGTAACGATCATCTCCACCTCGCTCTCGGTCACGCCTGGAGCGCGCGTCGGGGCCGACGAGAGCCCGCCGCCCACCAACCGGCTCAGCCAAAGCACCGGTCCGGAGATGGGGATCGCCAGGAGCTCGATTGGCCGCAGCCAGGCGAGAAGCAGGGGGGCTGCGCGTTCCGGATCACGGGAGGCCATCCCGCGCGCGATTTCGCTCGGAACCGCGTAGGCAACGACGGAAAGTAGCGCCGCAAGCGCCGCCGTCCAGGAGCCCAGTTGGCGTGGCAGCCGCTCGGCGAGCAGCAAGGCGCTGAGCGAGACGCCGACCGCGCGCAACACGAGCCAACGCGATTCAATGACGGCGCCTCTCTCTAGGTAGCGCTCCAGGGCGCTGCGAGCGCTACCCTCGAGCGTGTCGCGCAAGGCGGCTCGGCGTGCGGCTGAGAGGGCCGCTACCGACGCACTCGCCGCCGCGAAGGCCGCCGCGAGGATCGCGGGAAGAAAGGCGACAATGATGCCGCCGACACTAGGTGGTGGGACTGAATCCAAGGGTCCTTCGCCGGGCGGAGCCGAGCGTTTTTGCTGCCGTCCTCGGAAAAGCCTAGCGGACGCCTCGATCTCTGCGCAACCGACGCAGGGGGCGGCCGACCCGTGTGAGGCATGCCGGTCCTCCCAATGCCTTCCGTTAGCGGCCGCTCGGCCATTTCCACGCTCAGCGGCACTCGTCGGAATAACGCAATAATATCAACCAAATTCAGGTTCGTGCTCGCCGGCGCCGGAAGGGGCGATCGTGTGGGTCGGTCAGCCGGCGCCCCTGAACAAAAAATTCACATCGATGCGAAGCTCGATTCGCAGGCCGAGGGCAAAAGGCTCCTACGGCCCCGTGCTGCCGCGACCTCGGACCCGGCGGTCGGCCCGCCCGGCGCGGCCATGCTGGCCCCGGGCTTCGACCCTCTTTCGCTCTTGGCGA
Source organism: Sorangium sp. (assembly GCA_019695485.1). GTDB lineage: Bacteria > Myxococcota_A > Polyangia > Polyangiales > Polyangiaceae > PMG-095. The sequence goes on along the minus strand of JAEUAF010000062.1, from coordinate 5,318 downwards.
GCGCCGCGCTCCCAGAGGCTCGGGGAGCGAGCTCACCACACTTGTGGGTGACGGAGTTGGTTCGACGCATCGCTTGGGGCGGGGACAGGCGTCGTGCGACCGCTCGTCTCGAGCTTGCCGGAGGGCGCTTTGCCGGCGCGGCGCTGCAGATCGAGGCGCGCGACGGTGTGCTTTCCGTGATGCTCGAAGTGCCGCCCGGCGCGGACGGCGGCGAACTGGCATCTCTGCTTGGAGAGCGTCTGCTCGCGCGAGGACTCAGTATCGAGTCGGTCTGCGTGGCTTGAGGCGCTCAACGATCGCGACAGCCATCCGAGAAGCCACGCACGACGCGGTGGCCGTCCGGCCCCGACGTGCCGAGCGCGACGAGCTCACCGGTCGGTGAGAGCCAGGCACTTACCGCTTCGGCAAGGTCGGCTTGCGCTTGTTCCGGCGCCAGCCGCTTTCCCTGGCGCGCTGATAGTACGGCGTCCGCGAGCAGGCGCGTGGTCGGCAAGGAGCGCACGGCTGCGAGCGTGACCGACAACAGCGGAGGCGGCGACGTTGGCGGCCATGCGATGGCATCGTCCAGAGTGAAGGCGCCACTCCGAACGCGGCGCAGCGTGGAGAGATGGGCCGGCACGCCCACCGACTGGCCTAAGTCGCGGGCTAGCGAGCGGACGTAGTACCCCTTCTCCACCGTGACGACGAGTCGAAGCGTCGGCCCCCGCAGGCCAAGGACTTCGACCCCCAACAGACGTACCGGGCGCTCAGAGAGAGCCATCTCCTCGCCGCGGCGAGCGCGCACGTACGCACGCTCGCCGCGCACGTGGATGGCGCTGACGTTCGGCGGGAGCTGCGTGGTCGCTGCGAGCGCGGCGTCGAGCCCTTGCTGAATTCGGACGCCGCAGCTGCCGCTCAATGGTTGCTCCCTTTCAGTCGGAGCGGGCCAGTCCGTAGGTAGTTCCTGCTGTTCGAGGATCGCCCCGTCCGCGTCCAAGGAATCGGTGCCGATCCCGAAGGTTACGCTCGCCTCGTAGGACTTGTCCTGACCCGAGAGGTAGTTCGACAGCTTGCAGGCCTCGCCCACCAGCACGAGCAGCACGCCAGTCGCCATCGGGTCTAGCGTTCCGGCGTGCCCGACTGCGCGCGTTCCGAGCTGTCGCCTCGCCTGTGCGACGACGTCGTGGCTCGTGATTCCCCGTGGCTTGTCCACGACCCAGAGGCCGTGAATGCCACTCGTCATCCGAACCACACGCTCTTGCGCTCGCGCAGGCCCGTATCGAGCAAGGACTGGATGCTCCCCCGAACCCGCTCCGAAAGGCGTCCTACGAGGACGTCGTCATCTGCCGCTTCCGGCCCGTATGACGCGAAGTCGATCGGTTCGCCGAAACGCAGCTTCCAGCGTGTTGGTGCGGGGAGCAGCCCGAGCGGCCCGAGCAGTGGGAAGGTCGGCGTCACGGGCAGGTACGGGAGCTTCAACAAATCGGCGAGCCACTCCAAACGATAGACCAGCGGATTGGTCTCCTCGGCGCCGATCACGGCGCATGGCACGAGCGGAGCCCGCATGCGCAAGCAGAGTCGGATGTAACCGCCGCGCCCGAAGCGCTGGAGTTGGTAGCGTTGGCTGAACAACTTGCGGATGCCCTGCACCCCCTCGGGAAACACGGCAACCAGGCTATCTTTCTCGAGCAGGCGTTCGGCGTTCTCCGGGCAAGCCCGCACCGCGCCGATGCGGTTCAACAAGACGCCAGCGAAGGGCAGGTAAAAGAGAAAGTCCTCGGCCAGCCAGCGCAAGTCGCGCGCGCTCGGATGATCGAGTCGCATCGCCGCGCGCAGCATGACCCCGTCGAGCGGCAGCGCTCCCGAGTGGTTGGCGACGATCACCGCACGGCCCGCGCGCGGCACATGTTCCATGCCCTCGACCTGGATCCGGAAATAGCGGCGGTACAGCAGGTCGATGCCCGGCTCGACCTTGCGCTCGAAGGTGGGGTCGAGCCCAAAGTCGTCCACCTCTTCGAAGCGGCTGCGCAGCGCGGCGCGCCCCCAGCGACGTTCCACATAGTCGCGCGTGTTGTCGGGCTGCGTGACAGCACCGGGCGGCGCGACGCTGAGAGGGTGCCTCTCGCTCGTTGGCTCTTCAGCAGGAGACTCTTCGACGATCGCGCGTCGAATCAGGCCATCGAGGCGTGCTTCGAGCGCCCGGATCTGGGCTTCCACATCGGGCGAGGTTTGTGCGCTCGGGGGGCTCCAGTTTGGAGATGGAGGAATTGAGCTCGTTTCGGCTTCGAACCGCACGTTCGGCGCGACGACGCGGGCCCCGATTCCAAGCTCGGGTGCCTCCTCGACGGCAAGGTCGTCCTCTTCGTCGAAATCGTCCACCGGCTCGTAGAGCGGAGGGGAGGGCGGGGTCGCCTTTGGCGGCTCGCCAAAGTACAGCCGCGGGCGCTTTTCAGGAATGGCCGCGATGTCCCGCGGGCTTTCGCGTGGCGGCAGGGGAGAGCGATTCCCACTGCTGTGCTGAGGCGGCCCCGAAAGATTTGGGCGCGGGCCGGGTCGTTGCGGTCCCCGGTCGCTGCTTGGCTGGGGCCGTGGCCCAAAGCCGGTCTTGAGCTTAGGCGCGGCGCCATACGCGGGAGGTGGGCCGTGGCGCTCCGGGCGCTGTTGGTTTTTCGGGGGTCGGCGGTCGTTCGGTCCGCGCGACGCGCCAGCGTGGGCGCCAGGGCCGCCCCGGTCCGGGCGCGCTCCCCGATCCCCACCCGAGGGGCGGCGACGCGGATCCCCGCGGGAATCAGCTGGGGCGTCAGGTTTGCGTTGGTGCGGGCGGCGGGGCGGTTTGCGTTTGCCGTTCACGCGGGACTCTCCGTGAGCAGCCGAGCATCTCTCAGCCGCTGAGCATTTGCGAAATCACCGACAGCTTCGCGGCTCGTGTACTCGGGTGTAAACCCCAAAACCCGCTCGGCCAGCGCGCCGTCAGCAACGCAGAGGTACTGGATGTAGTCGCAGAATGATGGGGGCGCTTCGCCCACCTGCGCAAGCCATGCGGCTCCGGCAACGGCGCGCGCCAAGCTGCGCGGCAGCGGCGCTGCTTGGCGTCCGATCAGGCGAATCACGGTATGAAGTGGGAGAACCCCATCACCCGTGATGTTGAAGATCCCCGGCGCGTCGCGGACCACCGCGAGACGGAACGCGGCGACCGCGTCCGCTTCGTGGAGAAACTGCCATAGCGGGTCAAAGCCGAGGACCGTCGGGACCAGTCGCCGGCTAAGGTAACGCGTAAGAAAGCTTTCGACGCTCGGGCCCAAGATGGGCGCCGTTCGCAGCACCGTTGCGATCCGGCCCTTCCCGGGCTGACCGAAGCGAAGCACGTCTTGTTCGGCTTGGATCTTGTCCGTGAAGAACGGCTCCATGCGCGGGGCCCGCAACGGATGCCGCTCAGACAGGAAATTCGGGTTGGTCGGGTGCGCGCCGTAGAGCAGCGTTTGGCTCCAGGTCACGACCTTCCGCACCTTGGAGCGGCGGCAGGCGTTCAGAACCTGCATCGTGCCGACGCTTTCGAGTTCATGAGCCCACGCTGTGGTGTGGGTCGGCGACGGCAAGAACGCGAAATGGACCAAGGTATCGACGCGTTCGGCGGCGAACACCTCCGTGAGTCGCTCTTCAGCTCCGGCCTGGGTGAGGTCGAATTCGTAAGCGCGCGCTTTGTTTCCGAGTTTTGCAGGGGCTTTGGCGTCGAGGCAGACGATGCGCTCGATGCTTTCGTCCTGCTCCAACATGCCGATCAAATTCGCGCCGAGAAACGAAGCCGCGCCCGTGATGGCGACCACGGCGTGGTTGTACGGGCGCGACGCTAGCGGAGAACTGGCGCGCTCGATTGAGTGGGAAGGTGTAGTTTCGTGGCTCACACGCTGTCCTGCGGCTGCTTTTGGGGCTCGAAAACCTGGCGGGCGGGAACGTAGTCGAAACCGTAGCCCCGAGCCAGGGTGTCGTCTAAGCTTGGGCTGTCATGCAGGTGCCGGCCGCGGCGGCCATCCGACTCGGTCCTTATGTTCTTGGCGAACGCCTTGGGCTCGGTGGCATGGCTGAAGTCTACGTGGGGCAGCGCGCGGGGCCCCACGGTTTCGCCAAGAAGTTCGCGATCAAGCGGATTTTACCGGAACTCGCGAAAGACACGCGCTTTGTCGCCATGTTCGTCGACGAGGCGCGGATCTGCGCGGCTTTGCAGCACCCCAATATCGTCCAGGTCGTCGACTTTGGCGAAAGCCAGGGCGAGCTGTTCATGGCCATGGAGTTCGTCGACGGTCTCTCCGTGGCGAAGCTCCTGCGCAGTGTTGCCAGCAAACGCGAGCGTTTCCCCGACCCCATCGTTCTGCTCGTGGTGCGCGATGTGCTCCGCGGCCTGTCATACGCACACGAGGCGACGAACGAACACGGGCAGCCACTCGGCTTGGTTCACCGCGACGTGTCACCGGGCAACGTTCTGGTTAGTCGCGCTGGCGAGGTGAAACTCGCTGACTTCGGCATCGTGCGGAGCGCTGTCGTCGATCGCCGCACCAATCCGGGTGAGCTCAAGGGCAAGCTCGGCTACATGTCGCCCGAGCAGGTGATCGGCGCCGAGGTCGATCCGCGCAGCGACCTATTCGCGGTTGGCATTTTGCTCGCCGAGATGCTGATCACGTGCCCGCTCTTCAGCGGGAAGAACGAGCTCGAAGTGCTGACGCGCATTCACGAAGCGGACCTCGGCACTTTCGAGCGCCACAGCGCTCAGGTGGACCCCGATCTGCAGCGCATGGTGCGAAAATCCCTCGCGCGCGAGCCGCGCAATCGCTACCAGTCGGCGCGCGAGTTTGCCAGCGCGATCGAGGCATACGCCGAGTCGAAGCGGATCCCGCTCGACAATGGTGAGCTCTCGCTATGGATTTCGGGGTTGGGTATTTTGCCGTCTCGGAGCGGCACCCACGTGCTTCAGGCGACCCCTGAGCCGCCGGAGGATGACGCCGATCGCGAGGTGACCACGCGCGCCGCGCTTCCACAGCGCGAAATTAGGCGTCCGACGCCACCGGCCCTGGCTTTGGACGATGGGCGCGCCGCGGGACGGGTCGACCTTCTGGAGCTCGTCGCGACCGGCCGCGTGCGGCGGCGCACCAAGCTCGTGGGGCGTGACGGGATCGGGCGCCCTGCCGTTGAGGTGCCAGGCACGGCCGAGTTGCTTCGGCGACCCGCTTTCCAGTTCGGGGATCCGCCGGCGAGCGAGGCTGCGTGGTCAATGCCGATCGAACCGCGGTCGCTGCCGACGCGGCTCTACGCCTTGCTCTCGTCGGATGCGACGGGGCTGTTGGTGG
>JAEUAF010000802.1 GCA_019695485.1 Sorangium sp. | reverse complement strand
ATCCATGCGTTTCGCCCTCATCAGCGACGTTCACTTCGGACCCCGCGCGTTTCACGACGGTAAGCTGCGCAAGCTGACTGATCGCGCGGGGGAGCTCTGCGCGGCGTTCGTCGAGCGCATGAATTTGGAGGAGCGACCGGAGCTCGTCGTCAACCTCGGGGATGTGATCGAGGACGCCAGTCGCGCCAGTGATCTCGAGGAGTACGGGAAGTTCGTGGAGGTGCTGTCGGGGCTCGATGCGACGCTCAAGCACGTCGCTGGAAACCACGATCAGATCAATCTCACGGCTGACGATCTGCGTGGGTTGTGGCGACATTCGGGCGAGCTTTTTTATGGGTTCGATTTCGGCGGGTTGCACTTTTTGGTGCTCAACACGCAGGAGATTAAGGACCACGCGGTGCACTTGCCGGCCGCGCAGCTCGCTTTCGCGGAGCAGGACCTCGCAGCGACGACGCTACCGACCATCGTGCTGATGCATCACCCGGCGAGCGAGCAGCGCCTCGAGGGCAACCGCTGGTTCGAGCGGGCGCCGCACCTCTGCCGCGTGGTCGAGCGCGGCGCTCTGCGCAAAGTGCTGGAGGCGTCGGAGAAGGTGGTCGCCGTGTTCAACGGGCACGTGCATTGGAATCACTTCGACGTGATCGCCGGGATCCCCTACGTGACGCTGCAGAGCTTGACGGAGAATCTGGAGGATGACGCGCCAGGTCGCCCTGCCAACGCTTTCGCGGTGTGCGACATCGACGAGCGGCGTCTCGTGATTAACGTCGGCGGCGCCGAACCTGTGCGTTACCAGGTCGAACTGCGCCGGTAATCACACGACGCGCTCACGACGGACGCGAGCTGCGCGCGCGCCGCCAGATGACGCCGAGCAGCGCCATGCTGACGAGAGCGCACCAGGCGTTGACGTTCAATATGCGCAGCACGCCGCGATCCGGATCGCCTCGCAACACCTCACACAGCAAGCGCAGCACGCCGTAGCCAATGCCCGCCGCGACCAGCAGATCGCCATGGCGGCTTTGAAAGCGCCGCGCAAATAGCAAACCCACGAGCAACACCAAGGCGCCAAGAGCCTCGTAAAGTTGCGTGGGATGGATCGGGATCGTGAGCTGCCCATCCGCCGCCACACGCCCGTGGAGCCACTGCTCCGCCCACACCGGTGACATTTCTTCACCCGCGGCGGCTGGGCCTGGAAAAGAGCCGAGGCGCAGAAGCCACTGGGGAGCGCGCGCGGAGAGGCTGCGACCGAAGTCGCACCCAGCCAGGTAACAGCCGAGCCGCGTGACTCCGACGACCTGTAACGCTCCCAGCGCTCCCACGTCGAACCAGAAGAGCCCGCGGACCTCTCGCGTGGCAGCTGACGTGCCCAGTTCCGATGACACCCGAGCGCCCCGTGCACGTCGCGATAGAAAGAGGCCTGCTCCGAGCGACGCGCCGAACAGCGCTCCGTAACCGGATAGCCCCCCTTGCTGCAGCGCCAACACCCAAGCGGCGCCGTGCGATCCTGGACTTCCGAGGACATAGAGGGCGCGCGCTCCAATCAGCGCGCCCAAAAGCGCCCAGAACAGCGCTTTGCCCCCCTCGTCCCGTTGACGCCCCGCGAGCTCCGCGAGCCGCCAAGAAAGCGTAATGCCAAGGGCCAACCCGAGCGCCAAGAAAAGCCCGAACGGCGCAACGGCGAGCCTGTGCTCGCTCGTCGGCATAGTAAGAAACACAAGATCGGGATGCATCGCCGGTCGCTGGTGGCAGTTCGGGTGCGCGCGGAGTACTACCATCGCCAGTGCTTTCGCGGATGCTCTCGGTCGCCACGCTCTCGCGAACCTCCGGCCTGGCGCTTTTCCTTACGCTAGCCTGTCTGCCTGCGGATCCCCCGGGCGGCGCCCGCCAACGAGCTCACGGTGTGGCCCGCAGCAGCATGGGGCCACGCCTCGGCGTCCCCAACATCACCGTGCCCCGCGTCCCGGCCGCATTGCGCCCGCCCAGCGCTGCCTCCGCGCGACCACTGGCGAGCGGCGCGCCCCTCGAAGTAACTGGGAACGCCGTACTTCAAGGGCCACTCCATGACGACTTCTCCCGCACCAGTCTCGGAGCAAGGTACTTCGCCACCTCAACGGCGTGGCAGCTCGAAGAGGGCCGCCTCTGCGCGCGCGGCGCGCACAACCATCCGGTTTGGCTCAGCGATCGCCTTCCGACCAATGCCCGCATCGAATTCGATGCAGTCTCGGATTCGCCCGACGGAGACCTCAAGGTCGAGGCCTGGGGTGACGGCAAGAGCGCCGCGGCGACGTTGTCTTACACCGGCGCCACGAGCTATCTGTTCATCCTGGGCGGCTGGCGGAATACCCTGCACGTCCTGGCTCGCCTCGACGAGCACGGCAAAGATCGCGCGGAGCTCACCCTGGATCCAGAATCGGACGATCCCCGGGTCTTGCCCGTCGAGCCCGGCACCACGTATCACTTCGTGATCGAGCGGCGTGACGGAAAAACCCTGAGCTTTAGCGTGAATGAGGTCAAACTACTGAACTTCGTGGATCCGGCGCCGCTACGAGGAGAGGGTCACGACCACTTCGCGTTCAACGACTGGGAAACCCACGTGTGTTTCGATAACCTCGACATTGTTCCCTTGGGTGGTTGACGCGTGGAGGCCGAGGAGCTCGACGTAGCGTTGGAAGAGCTCGAGTTACGTCTCGAGCGCTTACGCGCGCTTTACGAACAGTACTTCCTCGGCATCGAAAAGCTCGAACCGCAGATCCCACGCAAGGACGTGGATCGGCGCATCCAGCTGCTGCGCCGCGAGAGGGTCCGCAACACGGGCAAGCGCTTCAAGCTGCAGACGCTGATCCAGCGCTACAACACCTTCCAGCAGTACTGGGGGCGGATCTGCCGGGAAATCGAGAACGGCACCTACAAGCGGCACATCGCCCGTGCCGCCAAGAACATTGGCCCGACCGAGCTTCTGACCGTCGCGGCTCGACGCCGCTTCGGCAAGGAACGCGAGCGAGAGCGTGCCTCCGAGGCGCCCACCCCCTCGAGCCGCCGCCGCGCCGCTCCGTCAAACGCGCCGACGCGCCCGCCGAGCGCGGCTCCCCCAAGTGAGCATTCGGGGCCCCCCGCGGGTCCGCGTCGAACGCCAACCCTACGGGGAATTTCGACGCCCCCGCCGCCCGGAGCCGACGTTCCGATCAGCCTGCGCCCACTTCCGCCGTCACCCGCTCCGGCCGAACCGCGCGCGGCGGCCCACGCCCCACCCCCTTCGACACCGGCACGCTCTCGGCCAAGCTCGAAGCCGGTCAGGCCGTTTGAGTCTCTCGAGCTCGATATGGATTTCATGGGCGACTGGGATCCGTCAGCCGCCGTGAACAGAGGGCGTCCGAAGGGTGGAGCGCCCGCGCGACCCGAGCCCCGCGCTCGTGAGGCCACCAAACCGGTACCAGTGGTGCGACCCGAGCCGGCGCAGCCGGCTGCACACCAACCCGCGCGCGCCGAGCAACCTGGCGCCGAGCGCCGCCTTGCTCCGCCTCCAAAGCCGAAGCGCAGCGCTGAGGCGCCGCCGCCCGCCGAGGAGCCTCCCGCGCCACGATTCGCGGCGACGGCAGCTCACCTCGAGAAAGCGCCGGCCGCGCCGGCCGTTCAGCCTTCGGCGGCGGGCGAAGCTGCGCGGGCCCGAGCGGCAGCGCGCGCGGCACAAGGCTCCCCAGGGGCGGCGGGACCCGCTGGAGGCGTGAGCGAGGCCCGCCTGAAAGAGCTGCATCAGAAGCTGCTCGACGCAAATAAGGGCGCCGGGGTCAGTTTCGATGGTCTGGCGAAGTCGCTACGGGCGACCGAAGCCAAGCTCCGCGCTCAGCACGGTGCCAATCGCAAGATCGACTTCGACATCGTGTTGAAGGACGGCAAGCCCGTGGTGAAGCCCACGGTGCGCTGAGCCTCAGCCAAACGCTCGACGTGCGGGGCTCGCCAAGGGGCGCGAGGGGGTCGCCGGTTCCACGTAAACGTCACCGTCGCAGAACAGAATCGAGCAAGAGGTGCGGCCTGCTTCGCGCATGCGAGCGCACAGCTCACTGAGGTCAGGATCAGAATCCACAACGTCACCCTCAACGGGCTGTCGTGTCTCATGATCGTAACGACAGTTATCTATAGCTACCCAAAGGCCGCGAAACTGAGCGGAACGGCACAGGTCGGGCCAGGTCATCCTGGTGGTCATCGGGTGATGCACCTTCTCGTGAGTTTCCCCCTCACGGGACACAGCGCCGGGTCTTTCTGCGAAGTGAACGTTACGGGCGCCACGGGCAATCGACCTAGCGGCATATCAATACAAGTTCCCATGTCCGTCAAGCAATCACCAGGAAGCGCTGCGTCATTCGATTAACCAAGTAAATTCAGAGCATTACACGACGGCAGCTATCGCCAGGGGGCGACTTCTGAACACGTGGATAGGGCATCGGGGACCAGATCGGCGCAGCAATAGCCCCGGAAGCGGCTCCGCGCCAGTCCGGCCTCGCCGGGCGTAGGCGCTCGGGACCGAGCCGTTACTTGCAGCTCGTGTTGTTCAGCGCGCCCTTCAAGCCGGGGCCGCCCACCCCTGCGCTCTCTGCTGCGGCGACGATGGCCTTCGCCTGAGCGCAGTTACCATTGAGCGCGGAGTGCTTGGCAGCAGAGGCCGCCGAGCGCCGAATGTCTGAACTGCAGGACTGCTTCTTTGCAGCGTCGGTGCAGGAGTTCATGGCCTGAATCGCGCCGAGGATGTTTTCACGCCCTGCGAGCGACGAGCAAGCATCGCACGCGCCTGAACCCTTCGGGGCAGCGGACTTGGCCGGCGCAACGCTGCCCGAGCCGGGCTGGGTCGACGGACCCTTTTCGACGGGCGGCGTCGGCGTGGCAGCAATGGGGGCCGCACTGGGAACAGGAGGTGCCGTTTCGAGGGGTGCGATTGCGGTTGTTCCGGGATTGGCGGGAACCGCAGTCGCCAGGGGAGGAGCCGCGACGGCCGGAGGCGGACTCTCATCGGACTGCTTGAGTGAGCGCGCCGCCACGACGGCAATCGCAAGGAGCAGCACGGCGCCAAGCGCACCGAGCCCAATCACCAGACCCTTGCCGCCCGAGCTGCGTTGGGGCCGAGAGCCATAGGCGGGCGGGGCAGCGATCCCAGGCGGGGTGCCCATTGGTGAGAAATTCTGGGGTGGTGCCATCGGCGCGGCCGCGACCACTCCGGGATTGAAGTTCGGGACGACGTCCATCGCAGCCGTGCCCGTGGCAACGTGCTGTGCGCCAGCCGGCGGCGGCGCGTCGACTGTCACGCGACCTCCTTCAGAGAGCTCGGAGAAGAACTCCCGCGCCGAAGACTGACGCTGCTCGCGCTCCTTGGACATCGCCTTCAGGATGGCCTGACGCAAGGCTGGACTAATGTGCTTGCTCGGAGCCGCCACCTCGAAGGCGATCGGCTGTGCGGTCATGTGTTGCGTGGCCCACTGCCAGGGTGTGTCGGCGTCGAACGGCAAACGTCCGGTCAAGAGCTCGTAAGTCATGACGCCGAGCGAGTAGACGTCGCTGCGCAGATCGAGTGCTTTGCCGGTGAATTGCTCGGGACTCATGTAGGGCGGAGTGCCCAGCACCATGCCCTGCTGAGTGAGCTTCTGCTCCTTCTGAGCGTCGGCAGATTCACTGCGCGCGGCGATCCCGAAGTCGAGCACTTTGACGACGTCGACTTCGCCGCCGCGACTCGTCAAAATCACGTTTTCCGGCTTGAGATCGCGGTGAATGATGCCCTGGCCGTGCGCCTCGTCGAGCGCGCCGCAGACCTGGCGCATGATGTGAACGACACGCTCTGGAGCGAGCGGCCCTTCAGCACGCAGCACATCCGACAGCGCGCGCCCCGCCACGAATTCCATCGCGATGTACAGCGTCCCGTCGGCTGTCTCTCCGAAATCGAAGAACTTGATGGTGTTGGGGTGCTCGAGCTGGGCCACCGTGCCGCACTCGCGGTGAAAGCGCGCGCGCACCGAAGGGTCCTTGGAGAGGTGCTGATGCAGCGTTTTGATGGCGACCTTGCGCACGGTCGAACCCATCTGCTGCTCGCCCACGTACACGATTCCCATGCCGCCTTCGCCGAGCACGCCGGTGACGCGGAAACGCCCGCCAACCAGCTGTCCGATCATCGGGTCAGGGCCGGTCTGGGCGACAGGCATCAGCGCGCCGCAGTTCGCGCAAAAACGGGCACCGTCGGTATTGGCTTGGCCGCAAGCTTCGCACTGCATCGCCCCGAGCGTAGGCCAGACCGAGAGCCCTGCGCTAGTGGCGCTCTCGTCACGCACCCGCAGCGCTCAGCCCGGCGGTGAAAACTCGGAGAGCGGATGGTCGGGCGGCCACGGCAGCGGCCGAACCTCGCCCGTCGCGCGATCGACCCACTGCGCACGGCGGGCGCGCGGCGCCGCGGGCACCAGGACGGTCTGTCGCACATGCACGCCTTTGCCGAGATCGGTCGGCGCGTGGAGCCTTTGGGGCTTGCCTGTCTCCGACGGCGCGGCCTCGGGGGCGAGCCCGGGAAAGTCGAAACGAATCCGCTCGACGAGCTCCTGCCCGATCCAAAGCTCCACCGCGAAGCGGCCGAAACGACGCGCGCTCGCAACCGGCGTCGCAAAGTGGCGAGCCGTGGTGGCGAGGACGGAAACCGTGCCGCCCTGGTATTCGAACTCGTACTCCCACTGATCGGCGAGCCGAAGCGGATCGGGGTCCGGGGGGCCCCCGTGTGCGGGAAGCTTCGCGGGACCACCCGCAGAGGCGGAGGGCGCGGGCGGAGTGGCCGACACCGGCGGAGAAGCGCTCTGGGACGCGCCGCTGCCTGTCGGCGGAGGCGGAAGGTGGGGCGGCGCTTCGCCCGGATCGTCTCCGTGTCCTTCACCGAGCGCGGTCGGGAACACCACGCCGGGCGAGAGCTCCGTGCGCGTTGGAGAGCGGGCGCCGGAGCAAGCTCCGAGGGTAGCGACGAGCGCCGCCGTGAGCGCGGTGTGGCTGAGTGGGGTCGGAATGCGGCGAACCATACACGATCCGAGCTCAATGAGCGGAGGCCGCGGACGCGGCCTCCGC
>JAEUAF010000653.1 GCA_019695485.1 Sorangium sp. | reverse complement strand
GCCCTCGCACTTGAGGCGCAAGGTGCCGTCGGGGAGGCAGGATTGGCCGCCTTCGCAGCGTCCCGGACCAATGCAGGCTTGAGTGGCTCCGGGGACGCATGCGCGCGGGGCCGCGGGGGGAGCGCTTGGCGCGCTCGCGGGCGGCGTCTGATTGGTGTCGCTTCTGGGGCCTGTCGCGGAGGTTGGCGGCGTCGCGGCGTTTGCGCTCGCTGGGCGGTTGCTGCAGCGGATGATGGCTTCGCTCGAGCGCACTTCAATTTGTGCGGTGCCCGCTTCGGGGCCGAAGTGGTCGCGTTGATCGCGCGCGCGCACGACTTCATAGGTGCTGCCGCGGCACACGTCTTCCGCATGGCTCAGGCACGCGGGGAGCGCGCCCTCGCACTTGAGGCGCAAGGTGCCGTCGGGGAGGTGTTGGGTGTCGTAACCCTGGTGGGTGCAACCCGTGACCGCCCCGAGGGCCGCGAATGCGAGCGCGAAGGCGCGCTGTCCGGTGATCATGCGCCTTGGGGCCAGAGTTTCTGGACGGCTTCCGTGAGGGATTTCGTGGTGTCTGGGGTCATGCCCGTCGCGGCATGCGGCCAGGTGAAGCTGCGCGACACGACTTGGCTGCACGAGAACGACACCAGCACGTCGTTGACGGGCGCACCGGGCCCCTGGGTGAAGGTGAGGCCCATCTCGGCGTAGATGACGCCGGGCGCGCAGCGCGCGTCCTTGTTGTCGAAGCTGTCGGGGTCGCCCAGGATTTTGCCGAGCTTCTCTTTGAGATCGGCATCCATGACTTGGGTCTGGCCGAGGATGCGGAAGCCGTGGAAGCGCGGCACTTCCGGAGCTGCTGCGATCGGCGCAGGCGTGGCTCCCGGGGTTAGGCCGGGCGGAAGTAGGCCGGGCGGGATCAAGGCCTGCAAGCCCTGAGCACCTTGCTGCACCCACTGTTGAACTTCCGGAGGCAATCCGGGAATCGCGGGCAAGCCAGCCGCACCAGGCGCGGGCGTCGCCGCAGTCGGAGCTGCGGGCGGGGGTTCGTAATTCTGGAGGCGGAACGCGGTGAGGTTCGCCGTCTTCAGGGTGTCGAACGGCGCGGCCGGATGGCTCGCGCAACCTACCGTGCTCAATGAAGCAGCCAGCGCGAGGCCAGCAAGAACCTGGGCGGTCGTCGTCATGGCTTCCTTCGTAGTCGCTCTCGCGCGAGATGTCCAAAGGCCAGACTTTGCCGCACAAATCGCGGCCGCCGGCGCAATTTTCGGGTGAGCTTGCGGGGGCGCCGCCAAGTCTCTACAAATCGCAGGGGCCCATGAACTGCGAGGCCTGAAAGGTCTGGATGCGGATCGTAGTCACTGGTGGTTCGGGCTTCATCGGCGCGCGGCTGGTCCAAAAGCTGTTGGCTCGGGGTGACGTGGTGACCGCGTTCACGCGCGGCGAGCCTGGCGCCCAGGCCCAGCGCGCAAACCTGCGCTGGGTCACCTGGGATCCCAACGCGGAAGGGGCGTGGCAAGCCGAGCTCGCACGGCAGGATGCGGTGGTCCACCTAGCGGGGGCGACGGCGGTCGGTCGCCGTTATACCGATGCGGTGAGGCGCGAGATCCTCTCGAGTCGCGTGCGCTCCACCGAGCTCGTGGTGCAAGGCTTGGAGCGCGCTGGGCAAGGTACTGAGAGCGATCGTCCGTCGGTGCTCGTGAGCGCGTCGGGTGTTGGGTACTATGGTCCGCACGACGACGCGACTGAGCTCACTGAGTCGGCAGCAGCGGGGCGCGACTTTTTGGCGGAAGTTTGCGTGGCTTGGGAAGCCTCGGCGCGCATTGCGGAACGACACGGCGTGCGCGCAGTGCAAGCGCGGATCGGCTTCGTGCTGGGGCGGGGCGGCGGTGCGCTCGCGCGCTTGGTGCCTATTTTCAAGGCATTTGCAGGCGGCAAGCTCGGCAACGGGCGGCAGATGGTGCCCTGGATCCACTTGGATGACGTGGTGGGCGCGTTGCTGTTTGCGGCTTCGACGCCCGCGTTGCTTGGGCCCATGAATGTGGTTGCGCCGAATGCGGTGAGCAATGCCGAGTTCGCAAAAGCGCTCGGCCGCGCATTGGACCGCCCCAGCTGGCTGCCGGCTCCTGCGTTCGCGCTGCGTGCGCTATTCGGCGAAGGGGCTGAGCCGATCTTGAGCGGACAGCACGCGGTGCCGTCGGTATTGAAGGCGCATGGCTTCCCGTTTCAATTCGCGGACCTCGGCGCGGCGCTCAAGGACTTGTTGGATGGATTGCAGCCATGATTGAGAAAATCGATGTTCTGAAGGCATTCCTTGGGTTGTTGGAGAACTTCTCTCTCGACGAATCGCGCTATCGCCAATTGCTGGCGCCGGACGTGAAATTCGTGGTTTTCCCGAACCTCTTGGCCAAAGTCACGCACACGCGCGACTTTGCCGAGAGCATGAAAGGGATCGCCCAAGGTCGCGCGTTATTGCGCAGTCAGAGCTATCATATTTCCAGCCACTTCGAGAGCGGAACGCGCCTAGCGGTCGAGCTCGTCTGGACTGGAACCATGGCGGTCGATGCCGGCCCCTTGAAGAAGGGTCAAACGCTCAGCGCCCATGTCTGCATGATCGCGGAATTCGCGGGAGGCAAGATCGTCGCCCAGCGAAACTACGACTGCTACGAAGCGTTCTAACGAGCCCCGCAGACTCGACGGCGCTGCCGTCGCATCTCGCGCCTGAAGCGAAGCGCGCCGGAGGGCACCGGTTCGGGTTGCTGCACTGCCCGGTCGCGCGCTTCGCGTTGCTTCGCGTTGCTCGCACTGCGCCGCATCGCGCCGCATCGCGCGAGCGACCGCTAGAGCCCCAGGTCTTTGCGGATCGCGACCACCATCTCGCAATGTGCGATGAGGTCGGCCTCGCCTTTGACTTCACTCTGTTGGTTGATGCCGTACGGCCAAAAGTGTTGAGTGTCTGCGTGGACCTGAGTGTCGAGCGGCGTGGTCAGCGTGGCATTGATGGCCTGGAGTTGCGCGAGCGCGTTCGCCCCAGTGAACAGCCCACCCGAAACGAACGAGCCCCAATTGGACGCCTGCCCAATGCCCACCGTGTGCGCAATCTCGTGCATGGCCGTGCGATAGTCCATGTACGTCGTATCCGAGCCAAAGCGAATCGAGCCGTTGATGTTGCCGTCTGCCGTCGCTACCGAAGGCACGTAGCTCACGTTCACGCTCTTGGTGATGTTCGTGTAGCAGTTGTAATACTGGAGCGCTTTGTCCATCGCCGTGGTGATGCGGTCGTAGGCGGTTTGCTCCGTCGCTGTGGGAGATGCGGACTTCGCGAGCGTATAGGTGACATGCCCGGTGTAAGGGCAATTGGTGGCCCCACCCCCTGCGGATCCGCCGCTCCCGCTTGCGCCGCCCTTCGAGTTCGCGCCGCCTGCGGCTTTGCCGCCCGTTGCTGCACCGCCCGTAGCGTTGGCTGCGCCGCCCACGGCCGCACCGCCGGCGCTAGCACCGCCCGCAGCCTTGCCACCCGCAGCGCCTCCCATCGAAGGAGCGCCACCGCTGCCGGAAGCGCCACCTCGCGCCGCGCCTCCCGCCCCGCTGATGCCGCCATTCGAGCCGCCTCCATTCGAGCTGCCGCTCGCGGCTGCGGACCCCCCCGCCGAGTTGTTTCCAGACAGCCCACCGGC
>JAEUAF010000643.1 GCA_019695485.1 Sorangium sp. | reverse complement strand
CGGAGCGAGCGAAGAAAACGCTGTGGTGAACGCAGCGCTCATTCGCCCGGGATGTCGCGGTCCGTCAACGTCCCGAGGAAGCTCACAATCGCATCAATCTCGTGATCGCTGAGGCGCGGCGGCTCATCGGCGGCCTGGTCGTATGGAGGGGTGCTGCGATTGACGTACCCGTGATAGCGCTCGGGCAGATCGTCGAACGGATGCGAGGGATACCAGCGCGCAGGGTTCGTGTTGCGAGTCGCATAGAACTCGACGACTCGGCGCAGGCTGTCGAATGCCCCGTTATGCATAAATCGCTCGCGTAGCGCGACGTTCCTCAACGACGGGGTGCGGAAGGCACCGCAAAACCAAGGATCCTCAGTATGGCGCAGCGGATCCTTGTGCTCGCAAAGGCCGAGATCGAACTCGGCCGGAGCGCGGTTTTTTGGCAGCTCGCGATTTCGCGGCACCGCCACCGTATCGTAGCCGAAGTCGCTCAATAACGATGCCTCCGGGAGCGCGCTATGGGGGTCGATGCGATGACAGCCACTGCACGCGCCCTTGGCTGGATTCTCGAACAGCGCCAGGCCTTCGCCCTCTAGGGCCGTGAGCGCCGCGCGTCCGCGCACGAAGTCGTCGAACTTGGAGGAGAATGGCGACATCTTACGACTCGTGAGGAAGGCTTCCAGGCAAAGTCCGAGCGCTTCGAGCGTGTTCTCCGTCGTGTCGAAAACGCCGTCGAATTCCAGTCGTAGCGCGTCGGCGTAGGCGCTGCTTCGGAGCTTTTCGGCGATCGCTTGCTCGCTCGGATTGTTCATTTCGTCGGGATTCAAGAGCGGCTGCCGCACGAGTCGTGAAAGCGAGCTCTCGCGCCCGTCCCAGAAGAAGCCACCGCTCGCTTCGGGGTATTCCTTTTCGTCGTCCCACTCGAGCTGGAAACGACGTACGAAGCGCAAGTACAAGACTGACGGCGTGTTCCTGCGCGCGAAGTGTCCCGGACGACTTCCCGCTGCGACGCCGATCGTGGCGCCGTGATTGCCGGCGTAGCCGTGGCGAGGATCATGGCAACTAGCGCAGCTCGTTCCGGCCGGACGGGACAGACGTTCGTCGAAGAAGATCGCCTGTCCGAGTCGCGCGCGGGGGTCGTCCTGCGCCGGTGGCGGGGTCGCCGCGGACGCGCTCTCTGCTTTCGACACAGCGCTCGCGGATCCACGCGAGTCCGGTGGCGTAAGCGCGTGCGAATCGCGGCGCACTGGGTCAGCCCTTCGCAACCCGAAGCCGATCAGCCCGGCGAGAGCCGCCATCCAGGTGAACGGGAGCGCCGCGCGAATCAGACTCGGCGAGACTATCGTGTTCGGCATTGGGCGGTTCCTCGCGCTCGCGGGCGATGCCGCATTTCTGCGGCGGCGAGCATTGGGCGCGCTTTTGGTGACGTGAGCGCGGAGGTTCGGAAAACGTTGTGTGGCGCCCGACGTCGCCAACAGTCACGCAATCGTGGAGTACTGGCTACCGCCGCGTCACCCGCGCCTGACAGCTTGGCGCGGCGTCGGGTCGGAAGCGCGACGCGGATCGGCAGAGGAGGCATCATGAAGCGGTTGAATTCGTTCTGCGTGCGAAGCGCTGTGGTTCTGGGGAGCGCCTGGGCGCTCATGGCCTGCGGTCAGGGGCCTGCGTCGGAAGAAACGGAGTCGGTTGCTGCTAGCGCTCAGGCCATTTCTGGCTCGGTCATTCAGCACGTGTTCGTGGTTGCCATGGAAAACCACGATGCCTCGCAGATCTATGGCAACGCCAGCAACGCTCCTTACATAAACAACGTTCTTTTGCCGAGCTATGCGAGCGCGTCGAACTTCAATGATGAGCTCGCGCTGTCGATTCTCAGCGAAGCGCACTACGTCTGGATGGAAGCGGGCACCAACGCCTTTTCGGATCGGACCTTCACGGCGGACTCCGACCCCTCCAAAACGAACAGCACGAGCAGCACGGCCCACCTCGTCACCCAGATCAACACGGCGGGTGGGAGCTGGCGTGCGTATCAAGAGGGCCTCAACGGATCGACCGGCGCTTGCCCGATTCATACGAGTGGGTTCTACGCGGCCAAGCACAACCCCTTCGTCTTCTTCAAGGACGTCTCGGGGACGACGCCTTCGGCGACCAACGCCTATTGCGTGGCCCACCACCGTGCGTACAGCGCCTTGGCCGCAGATCTGGCAGCGGACGACGTCGCGAACTACACGTTCATCACGCCGAACCAGTGCGACGACATGCACGGCCAGTCCGGTTGTCCGAACTCGAACACTATCCAGGCGGGGGACACCTGGCTGTCGCAGGAGTTGCCGCGGCTGATCGACTACGTGAACAGCCACGCGGGGGTGGTCTTCATCACCTGGGATGAAGGGTCGAGTACGCTCAAGATGCCGTTCATCGCCGTCGGCCCGGGTGTGAAGCCCGGCTACTCGGGCAGCGTGGCCTACAACCACAGTTCGGTGGTCAAGTCCGTGGAACAGATCTTCGGCTTGGCGACGCTCTCCAAGGTCTCGAGCGCCAACACTCTGAGTGACCTCTTTCAGAGCGGGCAGTACCCGTAGGCGGATTTGTTCCGAATCGGTCGGTGGGCCAGCAGGGGCGGGTGCATAAATGCGCCATCCGTGACCCGACTGGGCGTGTTTCGGTACAGGCTGGGGCGCCCCGATGTTTCGCGACCGCCCCCACGACGAGCTCGCTATCTTGGCGGCAGCTGCAAGCCGGGGGAGCGAGCGCGCCGTTCGCTCGTTCGTGGTGGCGATCGTGCCGCAGCTGCTGCGGGCGGTGCGACGCGTGCTGGGGGCACGCCATCTGGAGGTGGAGGACGCGACGCAGGAGGCCCTCCTCGGGTTGATGAACGCGCTGCCAAGCTATCGCGGCGAGGCGAGCATCACGCACTTCGCCTCCCGCATCGCAGTCCTGACCGCGATGAATGTGCGGCGGCGCGAAGCCGCGGCCAAGCGACCCAGGTCCGTTGATACCTACTCAGCCGAGGAGTGGCCGGCGGACGCGACTGCCGCCGACGATCTGTTGGACGCTCGCCGCGCGATGTGCGCGGTCCGCGAATTGCTAGGCACGCTGCCGGAAACCCAAGCTGAGGCGCTGGCATTGCATTGCGTGCTCGGCCTGAGCATCACCGAAAT
>JAEUAF010000513.1 GCA_019695485.1 Sorangium sp. | reverse complement strand
AAGAAAGGCGCGCTTGGCGGCCTCGCGGGGAACGGCAGCGCGGTCGGCGTAGGCGCCGGGGCGATCGGGCTAAGTGTCGACCGGCTCGAGTACTAAAGACTAGCGGCTGTCCTAGTCACGTAAACAGCTGTCTTCTACAGCGTTGCGTGTAACCTGGCTTGGGACGCCTTGTCACTGGACCCGAGCATCGAATCCGCGCGCGAGCTGCGAACCGGGGTGTTTCGCGCGCGCGTGGTGTTGTTCACGATGGCGCTGGTTGCGGGGTCAGCGGCGCTGATCTCGATGTTCGTCGTTTACCGCGCTGCGGTGGTCGAGCAGCAAGCTCGGCTACAAGAGATTGCGCGCAGTCAGGCTGAGCTCATCGATGCGGTGGCGCGCTTCGACGACGTCGAAAGTCAGGACGCCAATCCGGCCGGCGCTTGGGTCGCCACGCTCTCTCAGGTTGCCGACGCCTCGGCGCATTGGCACCGAGCGGACGCAGACGTGTCCATTCTCGTGATTGGTGGGCGCCCGGACGACATTCGCACGCACGTGCAAGACGGTACCTTGCTTGCCCCGCGTTCGACTCCGCTCCCGCCCGGATTTCCGCGCGCGCTTGCCGCGCAGGCGCTACGTCAGCGTAGCGGCGCGGGCGAGTATCAGACCTCGGATGGCTCTTCGTGGCTGCTCGTTCACGAAGCAATTCCGTCGCTGCGCATGGCGGTCCTCGTGCGGCTCGACCTCGACGTCGTCAAGCGCCCGCTCCGGCAGGGGCTCTGGATCAGCGGGGCCGCGACGCTGGTCTTGATCGCGCTTGGTGTCGCGCTCTTGCGTAAGACCAGTGTCCGCACGGTCGAGGAGCTCGGACATGAACTGTCGCGCAGGTTGCAGGTCGAAGCCGAGCTATCCAAGCACAAAGAGACGTTAGAGCAGACTGTGGAACAGCGCACCGAGGAGCTCCGGCGAGCGCAGGCCGAGCTGCTCGACGCGGCGCGTCTGGCCACGATCGGACAGGTCACGGCCAAGGTCAGCCATGAGCTCCGCAACCCGCTGGGCACGATTCGCACCTCGCTTCACACGCTCAGGGTGCGCACGGAGACCCTGGCGCCGGGCCTCGGGCGAATCCTGGATCGGACCGAACGCAACGTCATGCGCTGCGATCGCATCATCGAGGAGCTCCTCGCCTATACCCGCCCGCGTGCGGCGATCGCGAAGAAAGTCAACGTTTCCAGTTGGTTGAAGGAGCTGCTCGACGAATATCAGGCTCCCTCCAACGTGCCGGTAGCGCGCGAAATCGAGCCCGATGTCGAGCTTTCGGTGGACGCTGACGATCTGCGTCGCATCCTACTCAACCTGTTGAACAACGCCGTCGATGCTAGTCAGACGCAGGCGCCGGGCGAAGCCGTCCGCCTCTGCCTGCGACGCGACGCCGCAGCGGTCGAAATCAGCGTGGAGGATCACGGATCGGGGATGTCGAAGGACACACTAGCCAAAGCGTTCGAGCCGTTGTTCAGCACCAAAGGGTTTGGCATCGGCCTCGGCCTACCCATCGTGAAAGAGCTTGCCGAGCGCAACGGCGCGGGCGTCGAGCTGTTCAGCGCGGAGGGGCAGGGCACGCGCGCCGTGGTTCGCTTCGAGCGCTCCGAGGGAACCTCGTGAAAGGTCTGGAGATCCTAATCGTCGACGACGATCGCGACTTCGCGGAGGCGCTCGGGGAAGCGCTCGAACTCGCGCGTCACCGCGTCACGTTGCGCTTCTCCGGAGCTGACGGCATTCAGGCGTTCGCCGCCGGTAACTTCGACTTGGCGTTCTTCGACGTCGTTCTGCCCGGCATGAGCGGTGTCGAGACGCTCGCCGCCGTTC
Organism: Sorangium sp.; assembly: GCA_019695485.1. Lineage (GTDB taxonomy): Bacteria > Myxococcota_A > Polyangia > Polyangiales > Polyangiaceae > PMG-095. The sequence goes on along the minus strand of JAEUAF010000513.1, from coordinate 4,252 downwards.
GAGCAGAGAAGCCCTCCGCGCGCGTGATCATGATGACCGGATACAGTGTTCCGGAGCTTCTGGAGCAGGCGCGCCAGCAGGGCGCCATCGACGTCTTGTACAAGCCGCTCGATGTCGAAGGGCTCTTGGTCCGGTTGCGCGAGCTCTTCCCCGAGGGCGTACTGGTGGTCGACGACGATCCCGACTTTCTGGAAGCAATTCAAGCCATGTTGAGCAGCCAGGGCTACCAAGTGAGTGTGGCTCGAACCGCCGAGGAGGCCATTCGCTGCGCCAGCTCGCACCCCACGGATCTGCTGCTGCTCGACGTTCACCTAGCGGATGCCAATGGGCTCGACGTCTTGCGTGAGCTCGAGCGGCGTGGCTGTGCTCCCCCAACACTGTTCGTGACCGGCTTCGACGGGGTCGACCTGCCCCATGACTTGTCGGGCAATCAGGTGGCGATCGTGAGCAAATCGTGTTCTCCGAAGGCTCTCTTGCGAAGTCTGCAGGGATTGGAGCGGAAATCATGATGATTGGCCAAGCGGAGTCCCTCCGGCCGCGGCGCATTCTGGTGGTGGAGGACGACCGGGATTTCGCCGAGAGTCTGATCGACCTGCTCGAACCTTTGGGCTTCGCGGTCTGTGCGGCGAGCTCGGTCTCCGAGGCCATCGACTCGCTTGCGACCTTCGCCGCGGACGTGGCGCTGATCGACGTGAAGCTCGGCGCGGAAGACGGTGTAGGCCTGATTCCGGAGTTGAAGGGGCGGAGTCCGTCGCTGGTTTGTATCCTGATGACGGCCTACGCGGCGCTCGACTCCGCCGTCGAGGCCGTGAAAAACGGTGCTCACGACTACCTTTTCAAACCGCTCGATCCTGCGTTGCTAGCGAACAAGCTTAGTCGTGCGATCGATGAGCGGGAAGAGCAGGCGCGCCGGCAACGCGAACAGCGCTTGATCTTGATGGGGAATCTGTGCGCGGGCGTGGCGCACGACGTGAACAACTGCCTGCAGGTGATGCTGAACGAAGTGGGCGATCTCGACTTGGCGCTTTCGGAGCAGCCGCCCGACACCGAGCGCGCCACACAGAGTACGGAGGCTCTGCTCGCTTCGCTCAGGACCGCGGCCGAGGTGTGCGCGCGCATTTTGACGTTCGCAAAGGGTACGCCCGTGAGTCAGGGCGCGGACGCCTCCAAGGTCCTGCGCGAGAGCATGCCGATTCTGTCGAAGCTCACGCGGCCCAAAGTGATGCTATCCGTGGACGCAGCCGAAGCGCCATTGTGGGTGCCGCTCGACGCGACGCAACTACAGCAGGTCATCATGAACCTGGTGCTCAATGCGTGCCACGCGGTGGGCGATAGCGGGACGATCCGAGTGGAACTCGGCGAAGACGGCGACCGTGCCGAACCCTCGGTGCGGCTGCGCGTCGTGGATCAGGGCTGCGGCATTCCTTCGGCGATTTTGCCGCGGATTTTCGACCCCTATTTTTCGACTCGACCCGGCAGCGAAGGGACTGGGCTCGGCCTGTCGATCGTACACGGCATGGTGCGGGCCGCGGGGGGAGAAATTCTCGTCGACAGCGAAGTGGGTCGAGGCACGCGCTTCGACGTGATTCTGCCTAAAGGCATGCCCGCGAAGCATCGCGCTGCCCCGCCGTCAGCGCTAGCCGCGCCATCGCCATCGCCATCGCCATCTTCGGCGCAACACGTGCTGATCGTGGACGACTTTTCGCCGATTCTCGGCGCGATGGACAAAGCGTTCCGGATCGCGGGCTACAGCAACGTCTGCGTGGGCTCGGCGGAGGAAGCCTTGTCTTGGCTAGAATCAGGGTCACCCGAGATCTGCGGCCTGGTGAGCGACGTGCGGCTGCCGGGCATGTCTGGCCTCGAACTCGCGGAGCGGTTGCGCGCGCGCTGGCCAGAGCTGCCGATTGTATTTCTTTCGGGTGACGTTGGGAACGTGCCTCAGCTTGCCAAGCTCGGCCAAAGGATGGCGGTGCTGAGTAAGCCCTTCCAACTCAAGGCCCTCGTCGAATCCTTTCAGGCCTTGTGTCAGGCCGGGCCGCTCCTAACCTAGGCTCGGTCCCAGAAGTAACGAGGGCCACTTCTGGGACCGGAGCGCGAGCGCCCCTCGCTGGCTCTGCGGATCAGTCCGTGAAGCGGCCCCCGATCGGATCTGTCGGAGGCTTCGCGGGGTGCGGGACGTTGTTCAGGTAGTCGTCGACGACCTGCTTGCGATGGGGGAGCAGCGAACTCGTGAGGGCACCCGAGATCAGGTAGCGCGTGACGCCGCCAACGACCTCGAGGTCGACGTCCTTCTCAGAGACGTGGGTGAAGCCGAGCGACGCCGGCCAAGTGAGTCCAGCGCCGAGCGGCGCGTTGTTGCTCAGGCGGTGGCAACCGGCGCAGGACATGGTTTGGGCGCGTGCGACCACATCGTCCGGACTGAGCGAACTGCCGAGGCTGGTCAGCGTGCCCTGAATGCTGCTGCGGAATGCGTTCGGGGCGGTGCCGAAATTCGCGGGGTAGTTGCTTTCCGTCGTCCCGTTCTCCTGACTCTGGGCGGAATTGAAGGCGTCGTTCATGTTCATCGAGATTCCGTCGAGCGTGGCGGCGGCGAGGCCAGCAACGCGACCCTGAAAATCAGCTTGGAACGCGGCCGCGTTCGGCGCGGTCGCCGCGGGATCGAAGAGCGGGCCAAACGGATTCACCTTGGCCGTGACCGGCACGAAATGGGCGACACAAGCCGCACCGCTGCACTCCTTCCTCAGCTTGAATTCACGCAGTGACCAGATCCGCGGGGTATTCGGCTGCACGAACTGGTTCGTGCGGACTTGTCCGACCCCGTCCGCGTTGTCCCCGAAGTTTTGGAATTGAATGACGGGCGCGAACTCCTTGTAGCCCGAGAAATAGAGGGTTTCGAGCTGGTCGCGGCGCGCGGCAAGGTTTGGTTGGTTGGAAAGATCTGCGAAAGCGCTGACGAACTTCTCACAGCCACGAATGCCGATAATCGCGTGAGGATTGGGCAGGTTGGCTTCGAAGATGATCAGGTTGCGATCGGTGCCGCTCGTACGGCCACTGTTCTTTCCGTACACGATCCGATATTCCCCGCAGTTGGCGCCGTTCTCGGGAGCCAGGTCGAAGCGCATGAACAGACCGATCGGAATGTAGCCGCAGGAGCTATCGGGGTCTGTGAAGGGATCGCAGTTTGCCTGCACACCTTCGGCGGGCGCCGGGCGGCAAGTGTAGGGGTAACCGTTGATGCTGGGCACGCCGGCGATGCTGATGTCGTCGCAATGCTTGCCAGTGCCGGGTCCCGGGTTTTGCGTGTTCCACAGGTCTTGGAACAGCGCGAGCGCGCTGAGCCCGCTCACCCCGCTGCTGGTCGCAATTTGAGTGAGCACGCGCTGCAGCGAAAAGTTCTGCAAAATCGGCTGCTCCGTGATCGCCAACGACATGCGAGGGTCGACGCTGATCGGAGGCTGCACGGCTTCTGCGCTGCGGCCGAGGCTGTCGGCGCTCCCGGATTCAGCGCTGCAGGCGAAGCCTGCCAGCAGCGTACAGAGCAGTGCGGTTTGTGTGCGCAGCAACGACCGACGGTTTGCGACGTTTCTCATGAAGGACGCTCTCCTGATTTGAGCCATGTGTGATGCGTTGCTGATCGGAGCGAATCCGTCATGGCGAGGCCCGTCGCCACCCGTTCGTTTGCGTACACCGACAAGCAGAGCACTCGATCGGTCGTCGCGCGTCGGACTTAAGCCATCAGGGTGTGTCGAATCAGACCCTGGCGAGTTACGCGCTCGCACCTCAGCGTAGACGCGCGCTCGCCATGCGCCGTGCCCGATGTGCGCTGCGCGCGGGGTGCGCTGTGTCGAGCTGTGTCGCGCTCGAATGCGCGGGCGGCGCCGTTGGCGATGCGCGATGCTCGGGACGTACGTTGGGAGCGCGAGGCGCGCCCGCGTGATAGCGTCCGCGCCGTGACCAAGCTAGAAGCCACGCTTTACGCGCTCACGCACCGTGGAAATCCGGGTGACCTTGCATTTTACAGACGCGAATGCCGGGCGGCCTCGAGCACGCTCGAACTCGGTGTGGGCTACGGGCGAATGCTGCCAAGCTTGGCGCGGGCGTCCGCCAGCGTGTGGGGAATCGACAGCGACACTTCGCTGCTCAGCAGCGCACGCCGCGCGGTGAGAGCGCTGCCGGTGGCCATGCAGCGGCGGATCGTGCTGCAGCGCGGGGATATCAGCAATTTCAGCCTGGGACGGAGCTTTGACCGTAT
>JAEUAF010000507.1 GCA_019695485.1 Sorangium sp. | reverse complement strand
TGGGGGTGCGAGTTCGGGTGGCGCGAGCGCTGGCGCTGCGACTGTCGGTCAAGGCGGCGCGCCCGCGGGCAATGGCGGTGCGAACGGCAGTGCGAACGGCGGCGTCGTGGGCGGCGGTGGAGTCGCTGTTGGAGCAGGCGGTGCGGCACAGGGCGGTGGCGGGGTCGCACGCGGGGGAACGAACGCGGCGGGTCAAACCAGCGCTGGGATGACCAGTGTTGCGGGTAGTGCCGGCATGGCCTCCGCCAACGGCGGGCGCTCCGCAACGGGTGGCGCTGGCGGCGCGACGAACGGCGGCACGGCCAGCGGCGGCACGGCGAGCAACCCCGATGCAGTGAGCGCCATCTCGGCCTGCCTCGATACGATGCCCTATGGGAAACCGAGCGGCGACACGCGCACCAAGGTCATCGACGCCATCATCAAGAGCTGCGAGAAATTCGGCCCGCCCGCGTCGACCCCCAACTGGAAGCCAGAATACTGCTGGTATCACATGGTCGGCGCGATTTTGAAGGAGAGCTCCTTCAATCCTACCTCGGTCGTCAATTCGCCTGCCACTGACCCAACCGTAGGACTCACGCAGATCCGCTTCAGTTCCACGGTGCACGACTACTACTCGAGTGGGCCGACGGCAGCGATGACGTACATCGGCTGTACCTTCCCCGACTTTAGCAGTGTGAATTGGTCGACGGGCGGCCCCAGTAACCTCTCGTTCATGGAAGACATTGCCTGCAACGTGGGGTTAGGTGCTTGGTACTACTATTACAACGCGACTGGGAACGGCGGCACGTCGCCCACGTACATCGCTCAGTATTGCCAGGGTAAGGGCCAGGCCGGCACGCTCACGGTCGGGCTCCTCTCGCATCTCAATGGGCCGAGCGGGTCGCACAACACCGACTCGAACTCGACCTCGTACGTGGACGCGATCAAGACTCAGTTCACGAAGTGCATGGGCGGCACGTTGCCGAGTCCGGATCCGTTCACCGTGCCTTTGTCGCCGAATCCCACTCAATACTGCAAATAGCGAGCTCTCACAGCGATTCCTGGGCTAATATCCGGGGTTCGGTGTCGACTGGTCGCATTCTCGCTGGCAAGTACTGTCTGCTCCATCAGCTGGGGCAAGGGGGCATGGGATCGGTTTGGGCTGCCGAGCACTTGGCCTTGAGGTCCCAGGTTGCCGTGAAGCTCATCGAAAGTCAGCACGCCGCGAATCCGAACGCCGTGCTGCGCTTCGAGCAGGAGGCGCGTGCCGCCGCCAAGTTGCGCAGCGCGCACGTCGTGCAGGTTCTCGATTTCGGCGTCGACGACGGGAGTCCCTATCTGGTGATGGAGCTCCTGGAGGGCGAGAGCTTGGCGACGCGCCTCGCCAACCACGGCGCGCTGCCCCCGCTCGAGAGCTTCACCGTGGTCAATCACATCGCGCATGCCATCACGCGCGCCCATTCGCAGGGCTTCGTGCACCGCGACTTGAAGCCCGACAACGTGTTCATGATCGACGAGGGCGAAGAGCTACTCGTCAAGGTGCTCGACTTCGGAATTGCCAAAGCCCTGCTGGGCCCGACGCGCGGGCTGACTGATACCGGCGCCCTGCTCGGCACCCCGCATTACGCGAGCCCCGAGCAGCTCGAGGCGAAGGCGGTCGATTCACGATCGGACTTGTGGAGTCTCGGCGTGGTCGCGTTCGAGTGCGTGACCGGGCTGCTGCCGTTCGATGCGCCGTCGCTGCCCGCGCTGCTCCGCGCGATTTGCTACGATCCCGTAGTGGTGCCGTCGGCGGTGGCGCGGGTGCCGGTCGGCTTCGACGCCTGGTTCTTGCGCGCGACGACGCGTGATCGCGAACGCCGCTTTCAGAGCGCGCGGGAACTCTCCGACGAGCTGCGAGCGTTGCTCGGCCCGGGGGCTCACGTGCCTTGGATAGGGCCGCTCGACGACGACGACGTGACCCAGGTGGCGCGCAACGCGCGCGCGCTCGAGCTTCACACATATCCAACGGCCGACGCCGAGCGCCGCGGCGATGTGCGAATTCCGTCTTCGATCCCTGTCGGAATCAACCGCAAGCGCGACTTGCGGCACACCGCGCTGATTCACAACGCAAGTCGGGGTGGGGCGCTGCTCGTCACCCGGCATCCTTGCAAAGTGGACCAGGAGCTAGTGTTGACCCTGCATCTCGACAGCGCCGATCAGGGCGAGGTGGTGCCGGCCCGCGTCGTGCGCGTGATCCCCCGCGTCGATGCGATGTGGAAGTTCGAAGTCGGCGTCCAATTCAAACGGCCGCTGTCCGATGACCTGATCGAACGCCTCGAGGCTAAGAGCCAATCCTGAAACTTCTCCCGTCGGCTGCCGGCAGATCAGAGCCTGGAGGCGGCGACTGCGCTCAGCGCGCCTTCAGCCAGTGCGCGTACTGCGGCGGCAGCAATTGCTCGGGTAATGGTCGCAGTAACGCTTGCGAAGCGTGGTAGGGCCAATACGGGTCGGCGAGTAGCGCCTTGGCCAACATCACGAGGTCGAGCCGCTCGTTGCGAATGAGTTCGTCCGCGATGCGGGGATCGTTGATGTTCCAAGAGGCGGCCACCGGGATCCCCACCTCCCGACGCACCCGCTCGCCGATCGGCGCGAGAAATGCCGGCTTTCCCCAGGGGACGCCGCTCACGTCCGGCGTATTGAAGCCCAGGCTCAAGTCGACCAAATCGAGCCCGAGCGCTTTCATGCGGCGGACGAGCTCGATCGACTCTTCGAGCGGCTGCTCACCCTCGACGTAGTCGATCACGCCGAGGCGCGCCGTGAGGGGCAGGTTTTCGGGCCACACTTCGCGCACGCTGGCCAGTGTCTCGAGCAGGAAGCGCGCACGGTTTTCGAAGCTGCCGCCGTACTCGTCCGTGCGACGGTTGGCGAGCGGCGAGAAGAAACTCTGGCCCAGGTAGCCGTGCGCAAAGTGCAACACGAGCCATTTGAACCCGGCCTCTTTGGCGCGAACGGCGGCCGAGACGAAGCTTTCGCGCACGCGCGTGATGTCGTCACGCGTCATCGGGCGCGGTTCGCGTGGCAGGTTTGCGCCAAACGCATTCGCAGACGGCGCAATCGGCTGCCATGCCTGCGGGTGATCGGCAGGCATGTGGTCGTCGCCCTCCCAGGGGCGCCGCGCGCTGGCTTTGCGCCCGGCGTGGGCCAGCTGAATCCCAGGGACCGCGCCATGCTGTTCGATGAAGCGCACGCTCGGGCGAAAAGCCTCTGCTTGGACGTCGTTCCAAAGGCCAGTATCCCCGGGAGTGATCCGGCCTTCAGGCGAAACCGCCGTCGCCTCGGCGATCACGAGGCCTGCGCCGCCCACGGCACGCGAGCCCAGGTTGACGAGGTGCCAGTCGTTCGCAACGCCGTCGACCGCGGAGTATTGACACATGGGCGACACGGCGATGCGGTTCTTGAGCCGTGCGGACTTGAGCTCGAATTCGCTGAACAGATCCGCCATGGGCCCATTCAGCGACCGGCGTCTCGCGGTGTCAACCGCCTGCAACGCGCACGCCGATTGCCTGGTGCGTTGCGCGCTTCGCGCCCTGCGCGGGCGGAGGCTACACCCGGCAAGATGGGCACCGAACTCAGAAGTATTCTGCCTCTGGCACGAAGTAGGGTCGACTCACGCTCTCGCGATGCCCTGCAGGCGCCGCTCGAGCCGCTCCGCCGCGGCGTCGAGTTCGCGCGTGATGGTTTGCGCGTTGGGCGGGTCGCTCCAGCGCGACCAGCCGAGTAGCGCGTAGCGAAATCCAGATTCCCCCGGCGCGGGCAGCGTGCGCAAGGCCAGCACGGAGTCATCCGCTTCTTGCCAACGCAGCGCCACATCGCGCCCTTCGCTGTGGCAGAGTACAGGCCCGCGCATACGCAGCTCCCCGAGGCTCATGTTCACCTTGCTGTCGACGCTGCCGATCGAGCTCTCCGCGGTGCCAAACCAGGTGGCGAGCAAGCGCGCGTCGGTGAAGTAGGCGTGACAAAGCTCCGCGCTGGCGCGCACCCGCGCGATCGCCCAGTGCACCTGGCGCGGTCGGTCCACGTGGCGACCGAGGTAGGTCGCGAGCACGGCCAGCGTCACGCGCCACGAGGACTCGACGCCACGCGCGGTCTCTTCGTCGAAGGGGGCGCTGTGGCTGAGCTCGATACCGCCATTTTCGGCGGCCATCTCCAGGCTTCCGAGCTCGCTCGAAAGCACGATGCGCCGGCCGGGAACGACGCGGTCCACCGATAGTTCCAAGGCCGCGCCGAGCCGAGGCCAGGAAAGTTCCAGCGTACGTCCCGCCTCGACACGGCCGCGCACGACATCCGCGTGCCACGCCGCCAGGTCCTTGGGATCCGTCAATGCCTGAAAAACACGGGCGGATCGCGTGGGAAGCGACTGGAAAAGGCGAATTGTTCTCACTTGATACGCTGCCGTCCGAAAATTGCGAACGAAGATTATCCTGCGGGGCGGGCTGATAGAGGCAAGGAAAGAGCTTACACTTTCAGCGCCACATGGTGTCGCACAAGCAACGCGGGTTGGTCGGGCTGGCATTGGGGGTGCTGTGGGGGGCTAGCGCGTGTAGCGGCAGCCCCGGCGATCCACTGGGCAGCGCCGGCCAAAGCATCTCCGGAGGCGCGCTCGACGCGCAGGACCGGAACGTCTTCGGGCTCTTGATTCACGGCGGGGGCGGCGTGTCCGCGTGCTCGTCGACGCTGATTGCTCCGAACCTGTTGCTCACGGCGCGGCATTGCGTGTCGATGAACCTCGAGGACCCGGTCGTGTGCGGCAAGTCCGCGTTCGGCGATCTGTACCCGACGAGTGGCATCTATGCGATGAACGCGCCCGACATCAGCGCGAGTCAGCCCGACGACTGGTATCGCGCGGACGACATCCGCGTCCCGAGTGAAGGTAACGACACCTGTGGCTACGATGTCGCGCTGATCACTTTGCACAGCAACGTGCCGGCAGAAGTCGCGGTGCCCGCGGTGCCGCGCATCGATCGGGACGTTCAAAAGGGCGAATCGTACCGCGCCGTCGGCTACGGCATTACTCCCACCGAGGACTACGGCATTCGGCGTCTGATTGCGGAGCGCGTCGTGCAGTGCGATCCGGGCACCTGCCGCTCGGGCGTGCGCGCGAGCGAATTCGTCGGCGACAGTGGCCCCTGTCAGGGCGACTCCGGGGGCCCAGCCTTCGACGCGGACGGCAAAGTCGTGGGCGTCGACTCGCGTGGCACCGAGGAGTGCACGACGCCCGTTTACAGCACGGTGACGGCGTGGCGCGACCTCATCATGGAGGTCGCGAATGACGCGGCAGCGGCCGGCGGCTACGAGGCTCCCTTTTGGGCACAAACGGGCAGTAGCGACCCGCCCGTCGCGCCTCCGGTGGTCGACCCGAATCCGAGCACGCCCACGGCTATCGCGCTCGGCGATGTGTGCGACGGGAGCGCGGCCTGTGTCGCCGACGCGGCGTGCTATGAGCCCGGCTCCGGCGGCCCCGCGAGGTGTGTGCGGCGCTGCAGCGCCAGCGGCGCTTGCGCCGACGGTTTCGATTGCACGCCTGTGGGGCAGGGGGGCGACCAGCTGTGCTTGGCTAGCGAGACCAAGAGCGGACCGAAACCCTCGAGCTGCGCCTTTGGTCGCGAGCGGTCCGGCTCCGGCGCTGGCTTCGCCCTCGTCGCGGCGGGCTTGGCGTTCGCTCGACGTCGGCGCCGCCGCTAACCCACTCGCGGAGGGCTAGACTGCAGCTCGTCCAGCGCGAGCGAGATCAGGGCTAACTGTTTCGGCGCTGCGCACTGCATGCCCGCGCAGCGGGACAATCGCGAAGCGATTGTCGACGTCATGTCATAAGCGCGAGGCAGCGGCGAGCAGGCACC
>JAEUAF010000484.1 GCA_019695485.1 Sorangium sp. | reverse complement strand
GTGCGAGCGCGGGTGGTGCGAGCGCGGGTGGTGCGAGCGCGGGCAGTGCGGGTGCAGCCGCATGCAGCGGTTCGCTCTGCAATGCTTGCCCGAGCAGCACGCCGCTCAACGGTAGCGCGTGCACGCTCCCCGCGGGGTTCGACAATTGGGCGTGCACGTGGGGGGAACATCCGTCTCGCAGCTGTCGAACCTATGGCAGCTGCGACACCACGGGGAAATGGACGATCACTGCGCCGCCGTCCGCGTGTACGACACCTGCGGTTGGTTGCCCGGCAGCCAAGACCGACCTTTGCACCGGCGCCGCCACCTGCTTTTACGCGGATGGCGCTGAGTGCACGTGCCAGTCGGGACAGGTTGCGGGCTGCACTCCCACCCCGACTCTGCCCGATCCCTGCCCGCGTTCGATTCCAAACCAGGGCGCGCCTTGCTCACTTCCGAGCGGGACAACGTGCACTGTCAATTCGTGCCTGAGCGCGAATCAGCCCGGCATCTTCAGCGGAGTGAGCTGCACCGACGGCGCCTGGATTTGGCAGCAGTGTCTGGTGCACGTCTGTGCTTCACCAGACACGCCAATTGCCACGCCGAGCGGCGCGCGTCCCATTGCCGAACTCGTCGTCGGCGACCTAGTCTACAGCGTGGACGGGAACGCAGTGCGCGCCGTGAGGGTCGCGCGCGTCAGACGCCAGCGTGCCTACGACCATCACGTGATGCGAGTGACCACCCGCGACGGCAACGTGCTCGAAATCAGCGGGCCGCACCCGACCGCCGACGGGCGATTCTTCGGCGATTTGCGGGCGGGTGCGGCGCTCGACGGGCATCCCCTCGAATCGGTCGAGGTGATCCCTTATGCGCACGAATACACGTACGATATCCTGCCGGCGTCGGATACTGGATTTTACTTCGCGGCCGGGATGTTGATCGGCAGCACCTTGGCGGCGGGTCGCGCAGAGGCGCCAGCGCTGGACCCGCTCCGGTGCGACTTCGCGTCGCACGCTGAGCACTGACCCCCGCGGACTGTCCGCTCCGCTCTGGAAACGGAGCCGAGTCGCGGCTGTGGGCGCGGCTTTCGGGAACGTGTAGAGTCGCCGAATCGGGATGGCGGAGCACATCGACAAATCTCGTGCTGCGGCACGGTACAGGGCGGCCCGTGACGTCAAGGCGCTCCGGGTTTCGGGTTGGCGGAAATGCTGGCAACATGCGGCGCTCGGGGCCTCGCTCGCTGGCCTTTCGGGCTGCGCCGCCGGACTTAGATCGGCATCGGGCTGGGAGCAGCTAACTACCGAGCACTTCCAAATCCGAACTGACGTCGCGGACGTGACTGCGCGCGACCTCGCTCGCCTACTCGAAGAAACGCGCGCATCGTTGTTGGCCTTGGGCTGGCCGCGCTCCAAAGTGCCGCCCAGCCGCACCGATGTAACCATCTTCGCGCATCGCGGTGCCGCCGCGGACTTCCTACCGGGCAATGCGTCCGGGGTCTGTGTGCGCCAGCCCCCTTTCGCGAATCACATCGTGTTTTCTCTCAATGGTGGCCGTCTACCGGAAACCGTTGCTCATGAACTCAGCCATGACTTGAGCGGTTGGTTCATGCCAATTCAGCCGTTGTGGTTCGCCGAGGGGCTCGCGACCTATCTCCAATCGGTCCGCTACGATCGCGACACCGGAAAGGCGACCTTGGGTGAGGTGCCGGCGCAGATTGTCCGCATGGAGCGAACCTACAGCCGCGAGGGAGTCGGCGTCCGCGCGTTGTTGGACAGCGAGCATCATCCAGAGTTCACGGAGCAAAACCAGGCGTTCTACGTCGGATCGTGGTTACTCGTTTATCACTTGTTAAACGAGTACGACGAGCCATTCGGGAATTTCCAAATGGCGCTCAAGCGCTTCGTACCCTGGCGGACAGCCTGGGATCTCGAGTTTGGGAAGATCCCGACGGAGCAGCTGGACCGCGAGATGAGCGCCGTGTTGCACAACAACTCGACGCGCAGCGTCGTGATCCCCGAGACGAAGTTCGAGCCGAGCGTGCGGGCTTTGAGCGTTGCCGAAACACACGGGGCTTTAGCGCGTGCCGCGATGATTCGCGTTCGAGATAGCCGCGCCTTGATCGAGCGTGAGGTCGAGCGAGCCCTCGCTCTGGAACCAAATGAACTTCTTGCACTTTCCGCCCGTTTCTACGCCCTCCCCACCACTCGCAATCAGCGCGCGGACTTGGCACGCCGGGCTGTCGCCGGGCATCCCACCCAGGCGTTGTCCTGGTTGATGCTGCGGGAAACCAGCGCCGATGTTGGCGAACGGGACCGAGCGTCTGCGCGGGCGGTTCAGGCAGAGCCGTTTTCGGGTGCGGCCAGGCTGGCGCGCGCGGAAGACAAGCTGGCTACGGGCCACGAAGTGGAGGCCTTGGAAGACGCGGTGCTCGGCGTGCGCCTGACCGTACCGACGGCGAGGGCGCTGCACACCTACGCGATCGCCCTGTCCGCCAATCGGCGCTGTGCGGAAGCCGAGAGCGTCGCGGCGGCGGCGCTGAGTGCCGCATCGGCCGTGGAGCGGGGTGAATGGGATCGGGCCAAGAGCTCCGCCGAAATCTGGTGCAGCACGCACGACTATGCGGGCAGGCCGCGCCTGGCTCCGCCTTAGGGCCCGAATTTTCCACACACTTGCGCCAAATGTGCCGCGCTGACCTGGCTAGAAGTGAATATCGCCGCCGTGCGCGCCTTTGCTACTTGTCGTATCTAGTTGCCGACGGCAGATTTGGGAACTGGTGCGCGACCGCTGAAGAGCACTCGGGCGCACCGCGAGAACGACCCACGCGAAAAGTTCGCCGACCAGCAGACTCTCGATTCACGGTGTGGTTGCGATTGTCAACGCGGCCGAGATCGTTCAGAGTCTCCCACATATCGGGAATCAGGTGATGCGCAGCTGCGGCGGAGATCGCCAGCTCGCGACCACAAGGAATATAGGGTGCCATGCTTCGACCTTCCGCGGCGTACGTGTCGTCTTTGCTGTCCGGACTGCTGATTGCTGCGTGCTCGAGTGGCGGCAGCTCGGGAACTGGTACGGGCGGGAGTGGGGCCGGGCACGGCGGCGCGACGCACACTGGCGGCGCGAACGGTGGGGTCACGAACATGGGTGGCACTGCGGTTT
>JAEUAF010000350.1 GCA_019695485.1 Sorangium sp. | reverse complement strand
ATGCTGAGTCGGGGTGGGATCGGTAGATGCTGTCGAGTTCATGACCCTGCCCTTCAAGCAATGCCCGTGCCTCGCGCACTACGCGACGGATTGAGCCTGCGACGGCCGTTCTGAGCGCCCCTCGCCCGTTGCAACGCGAGCGCGACGTGCAGCGCCGCCTCAGCGAGGCGCGTCGGGGCCCGCTTCGCAGCTCGCGCACCCGATCTGCAAACCACCACTCGCGGCACTCACTTTGCAACGGGCGGCCCAGTCGCAATTGCGCGACCTGTCGGAGAACAAAATGCTGATCAGAACTGTCTTGCTCGCTTCGCTCGTGTCGGGAGTCCTCTCTAGTGCCGTAGGCTGCAGTGACGCGAAGAACGTGATCACGTGCGCGGACGTCTGCAACCGCTACAAGGACTGCTTCAACAAGGACTACGACGTCTCGTCGTGCACGAATAGCTGTCAGGCCGACGCCGGCAAGAGCTCCAACGCGCAGCAGCGGCTCGACGACTGTGATGCGTGTATCGGCGAAAAGTCCTGCGTTAGCGCCGCATTCAACTGCGCGACGGAGTGCGCGGGGGTGATCGCCCAATAGGCAATTTCGGTCCTTGCTTCGCCCCCTCAGTGGGGCGAAGCGGGCCGGGCCACGCGCTGCTTGGGCAAACTCTCCGCTTCCTCTTCCGCTCGACGCGGTTCGAGAACGTGGCGGGGCAGTACGACGGAGAATGTCGTGTGCCCGTCCTCTGAGCGCACCGTTACTCTGCCCGCGTGGGCGGCCACGATTTGCGCGACGATGAAGAGCCCGAGTCCGAGCCCATCACCACGCTTGCGCGCGCGGTCTGGATTGCTGAACGGTCCAAAGAGGCCCGGCAGTATCTCTTTCGGGATCGTACCGGCATTGCTCACTTCGAAGGAGACTTGCTGATCGCAGCGCCCGTCGAGCTTCAAGCCAATCGGTGTGCCCGCTTGGCTGTGCCGCACGGCGTTGCCCAGCAAGTTCGAGAGCACGCGTGCGAGCCGCTCCGGGTCCCAGTCTCCGCGCGCGTCGCCCTGCCATTCGAAGTTCAGCGCACGATCGGGGGTTATGACTCCGAGCTCGTGCACTATCTGTTCGGCGAGCGTCACCAGATCGACGTCCTGCTCGATGGCGAGCGGAATGCCGCCTGCCAGGCGTGCGCGGCTCAAGTCAAATAGCTGATCGATCATGTTCGCCATGCGGCGCGCGCTCGAGCGGGCCCGTTCCACGAGCACCCGATCACGTTCGCCTCTGCCGGGTACGAGTAGGAGCTCGCTTGCCATGAGGACGGCGTTCAGCGGCGTTTTCAAGTCGTGACTTACCGCGGCTACGAACGTTTCATTGAGCTTCAACGTCGCCGAGAGCTCGTCCTTCAGCGAGCGCGCCTCACTCTCGCTCTTCTCGAGCGCCGCCAGTTTGTCGGCAATCTCGAGCCTCTGCCGGTAGAGGGCCGCGAAGGTACGCACCTTGTTGCGCAAGATATGCGGCTCGATGGGCTTGAAGAGAAAATCGACGGCCCCGGCGTCGTAGCCACGAAAGATGCGCTTCTGCTCCCAGGGCCCAGCAGTCACGAAGATGATGGGGATGTGGCGCGTGCGCTCGGTGCCGCGCATCAGCTCGGCCAATTCGAAGCCGTCCATCCCCGGCATCTGCACGTCGATCAGAGCAAGTGCGATGTCCTCAGCCAGCAAAAGCTCGAGGGCCTCGCTGCCCGAATGCGCCTTCAATGCTTCGACGTCATCTGAAACCAGCAGCGCTTCGAGGGCGAGTAAGTTCGCGGAGAGGTCATCCACGAGCAGCAGCTTGACCTTCGGATTGATGTCGCTCATGGCGCGCCGCCCTCCACGGTGGCTCGCACGAAATCGCAGATTTCGAGCAGAGTCCCGACCTTGTGCGGGGAGCCTTGCGCGATCACGAGCCTTGGCAGCAAGGGCGCTTCCGCCGTATCCGGTTCTTGAACGACCACGGTACCGCCGTGGCTACGGACAGAGAGCGCGCCTGCGCTACCGTCACAGCTCGCGCTGGTGAGCACGATGGCTAGCAGTTCGGAACCGTAAGCGTCTGCGGCCGACTCGAAGAGTACGTCGATCGACGGTCGAGAGAAGTGCACGGGTGCCTCCAAAGACAAGGCAAATGTGCGCTCACGCTCCACGAGCAAGTGATAGTCCGGCGGAGCGAACCAAATTGTGCCCGCGCCGACCGGCTCTTTGTCGACTGGTTCACGCACGCGCATAGCGCAACGGGCCCGGAACAAGTCGCACAACAGGCTACGTCTGCCGGCGGACACGTGCACGACGACGATGACGGCGACGGCGAGCTCCCGCGGTAGCGCTGGCAGCAGAACACTCAGCGCGTTGATGGCGCCCGCCGACACACCGACGACGATCGCGCCAATCCGTGGCGAGAGCTCAGCATCTCGGCTCAGCGGGCCGGGAGAAGGAATCACCATCGGCGGTACCATTGTTCATTGGGGAACGTGCGCTTGAAGGCGGCCGCGTGAGCGGAGAAGGCCAGGCTCTCGCGGCTCCCAAGCCCCAGAAAACCGCGACGGCAGAGCGCGTCCTTGAAGAGCCCGATGGCGCGACTTTGAAGGACCTTGTCGAAGTAGATCAGCACATTGCGGCAAAGCACCAGCTGCACTTCTGCGAAGACATTATCGGTCGCCAGGCTATGATCGGAGAACACGACTCGCTTCAGCAAGGAGCGATCGAGCACCGCGGACCCGTAGGCCGCAGTGTAATAGTCCGAGAGCGAACTCCTGCCGCCCGAGGCTCGATGATTTTCGGTGAAGGTCGGTACTCGCTCGAGAGCATACACGCCCGCTTCCGCCTTGCGCAGTGCTTCGGGGTTGATGTCAGTCGCGTAGATCATCGCCCGATCGAGCAGCCCCTCTTCGCGCAGCAAGATTGAGAGCGAAAAGACCTCCTCGCCGGCGGCGCAGCCCGCGACCCACACTTTGAGTGACGGGTAGGTCCTGAGCTCGGGCACGATTTGCTCGCGAAGGTAGCGAAAAAACGGCGGATCACGGAATAGATCGCTCACCTGAACGGTGAGCACCTGGAGCAGGAGCGTGAACACTTCTGGCTCGCGAAACAGTCGCGCCTGCAGGTGCGAGAGCGTCTCGCAGCGCAGTCGGAGTAGCGCCTGCGCCAGGCGGCGCCGCAGTGAAGCGCGCGCGTAGTTGCGAAAATCGTAGTGGAAACGTAGGTAAATGGCCTCGAGCAGCAGGCTGAGTTCGCCGTCGTCCAAATCAAAGCCAGCCTCAGTAGTCATTTCGGCATCCACACACGGAGCAGCGAGAGCAGCGTGTCCACGTCGAGCGGTTTCGGGATGTAGTCGTTGGCTCCCGCTTCGAGGCATTTCTCTTGATCGTCCCGCATCGCCTTCGCGGTCAGCGCAACGATTGGAAGGTCTCGCCACTCGGGGCGCTGACGGATACGACGCATCGCCTCGAGGCCATCCATTTCGGGCATCATGATGTCCATCAACACTAGGTCGACGTTGCGCTGCTGCTCCAGCGCCTCGATGCCCTGCCGCCCGTTGCGGGCGATCAGGACCTCTACACCTTTGGGTTCGAGCAAGCTGCTGAGCGCGAAAATGTTGCGGACGTCGTCCTCGACTACCAGCACGCGCCTGCCGTCGAAGGCCTTCTCACGGTCGCGAGCCTGTGCCAGCATGCGCTGTCGGTCGGGAGGCAATTCGGACTCCACGCGATGCAGGAATAGCGTGACTTCATCGAGCAAGCGCTCGGGCGAACGTGCTCCCTTGACGATGATGGCGCTCGAATAGCGCCGAAGTTGCTGTTCGTCTGCTTCGCTCAGCGAGCGGCCCGTA
Source organism: Sorangium sp. (assembly GCA_019695485.1). Taxonomy (GTDB): domain Bacteria; phylum Myxococcota_A; class Polyangia; order Polyangiales; family Polyangiaceae; genus PMG-095. Next base: position 22,327 of record JAEUAF010000350.1, on the reverse strand, counting down.
TAGACGATGACGGGCGGGAATGCGTGTGCGCTGTCTGCCGCCATGCGCTCGAGCAGGTCGAAGCCGGAGGCATCTGGGAGCGAGAGGTCCGTCACCACGCAGTCGAAGCTGCTTGCTCGCAGTTGAGCGAGCGCGTCGTGGACGGTGGCCACTGCCGTCGTCTCGACGTCGCTGGCATCGAGAAGTCTACAGATGGCATCGCGTTGCGCGCCGTCGTCCTCGACCACCAGCAGGCGATTCAAGCGTCGCGTCAGGCGGTCCTCCATTTTGCGCAGCGCGGCGCTGAGCTCTTCGCGCGCCACGGGTTTCAACGTATAGCCGAAGGCCCCCATGGCCAAGGCTTGCGTCGAGTAGTCGGCACCAGACACGACGTGGACCGGAATGTGGCGCGTCCGCGGGTCGCGCTTCAGCCGGTCGAGCACGGAGAGGCCAGAGCGGTCAGGCAGCTTCACGTCCAGGAGTACCGCAGCTGGCACGTGCTCCATCGCGAGCCGCAGGCCTTCTTCGGCGGTCAGCGCAACGATGCACTGGAAGTCTAGGTCGTGAGCCAGAGTGACCAGGATCCTGGCGAACGATTCATCGTCTTCGATGACCAGAAGCAAGCGCTGCTCTTCGTCGAGGGCGCAGCGATCATCGACAACGGCGTCGGCGCGCGGGGCCGGCGGTCGACTCGAAGGCGGTCGTTGCGACTCGCCTACGAGCGCGGCGTGGAGCTCGCCGGCGTTGGGCTTCGCGCTCGGCCCCGAGTAGCTATGTGGCAGCGTGAAGGTGAAGCTGCTGCCCCTGCCGGGCTCGCTGTCGACACGCAGATCGCCGCCGAGCAGTCGCGCCAGATCGCGTGAGATTGAGAGGCCGAGGCCCGTGCCGCCATAGCGGCGATTGGTGGTACCGTCTGCTTGGCGGAATGCTTCGAAGATGATCGCTTGCTGATTGCGAGGGATGCCGATGCCGCTGTCGGTCACCCGAAACTCGATGGTGTCCGGCCCAAGCGCGATGCCGAGCTCCACGAAGCCGCGCTCCGTGAACTTCAGCGCATTCGAGAGCAGGTTCTTGAGGACCTGTTGAATGCGTTGAACGTCCGAATCAACCTCGCGCGTGAGCTCGCAAGTTGCCTGAATCCGGAACTCGAGCTTCTGCTCTGCGGCCACCGGCTTGAACGTCGTGATCAGCGGCTCGACTAGCGCCTGAATCGAGGTTCGTGTGACGTGCACGTCGAGCCGACCTGCTTCGATCTTCGAAAGATCGAGGATGTCGTTGATGAGGGTCAACAGATCATTGCCCGCCGAGTAGATTGTGGCTGCGAACTTGCGCTGCTCTTCGCTGAGGTTGCCCTCGCGATTGTCGGCCAGCAGTTTAGCCAGGATCAGCGAGCTGTTCAGCGGTGTGCGCAGCTCGTGCGACATATTCGCGAGGAACTCGGACTTGTATTGGCTAGCACGCTCGAGCTCGCGGGCGCGAGTGCTGAGCTCGAGTTGCGCCTGCTCGAGATCACTCGCTTGCTGTTCGAGGCCGGCGTTCGAGGCCTCGAGCTCCTCCTGCCGTTCGCGGAGTTCGGCTTGCGATGCTTCGAGCGCGGTGCCCTGGGCCTGGAGCTCGTCGTTCGCAACGCGCAGTTCTTCCTGCTGCGTCTGGAGCTCCTCTGCCTGGCGCTGAGACTCCTCGAGCAGTTCTTGCAGCCGCTGGCGTTGCTGCGCGGCACGCACGGTCGCAGCCAAGTGCTCGCCAATACGTTTCAACAGGACGAGCTGGCGCTGTTCAGGTGGCTCGAGAAAGGCGAGTTCCAGCAAGGCGAGCACACGGCCCTCGTGACGCGCCGGAGCGATGGCGACGCAGCGCGGGAGCCCCTCACCGAGCCCAGAGCGCAGCTTGACGAAGTTCTCCGGCAAGTCGTGGATCACGGTCACGGCTGCGTCGCGCGCGGCACGTCCGAGCAGCCCTTCGCCATCTTCGAAGAAGTCGTGCCCGGCGGCGTGCGAGTCCACGCCAAAGCCGCCATTGCGTCGGAAGCCGCTGCCGTCGGCGACGAAGAATACGCCCAATTCTGCGCCGACATAGGGTGCGATCACCGCAAGCGCCCGGTTTCCGATGGCGTCCAGTGTGAGCTCGCCGCGTAGAGTCTCGGCCACCGCGAGCGCCCCCGCTGCGAGCCACTCTTCGAGCTCCACCTTGGCTCGTGCTTCGCGCTCACGCGCTAGGGCTGCCCCGAACGAGCGCTGCACTTGAAGCAGGCTGCTCCGCGAAAAGATGCCGAGCGTGAGCGCCGTCAGCAACAGCAAACCGATGAACACCCACTCGGTCACTGCCTTGGATGCGGCGGCGTCTTCGGCGCGCTGCCGGCGCAGGCCGAGTTCGACACTTCGGATCTGGTCGATGATTTGGTGGTTCTCGAGTGCCAGCCGACGGCGCGCGTCCATCACCGCGCGGTCGATCGAGCCGCCTGCGAGCGTCTGCGTGGCAAGGGCGTGCCAATCCCGGTAGCGGCGCACGAGCTCGTCGACGCGCGCTTGCTGCGCGGGGTTGTCCGCTACGAGACGCCGTAGGCGTTCAGCGATCGGTTGCGGGTCTGCGCCGTGAAATTCCTCCAAATATGTGGCATTGCGGTCGGCCTGATAGCCGCGAACGCCCGCCTCCTGGCGCGTGAGTCGCACCTCGAGCGTCTGCACTTCGGCGATCACCGCATCTGTATGGTCCAGCCATCGGGAGCGCTCGTTCATACCGCTTATCTGTAGGCTGAGCACGGCTCCCACGGCGAGCAGCAGCAGCAGCGGAGCGGCGAGCGCGAGCAGCAGTCGGCGGGCGATCCACATGGGTGTGGTCGGGTTCGAGTGAGCGACGTCGGAGTCCAAGCGGAAGAGTCACCTTTCCAGCAGCAATCGGCGTTGCGGGAGCGTCCGCGTCCACGATGGTTCGCAGGACGGCTTTCGCGCTCAGCGTGCGCGAAAGGACCGGTACCCGGCGCGCCCGAGGGGCGACATGCGGAGTCTGCCCGCGTCGGCGAATCAGCGTCGGTCGAAGGGACAGGGGAGGCACGCTGTCCGTCTGCAACGGATGTGCCGCGAAGCGCGGGTGTGAGCGGGCGTGTGGAAATCGACCCTGGTGTGTCGTCGGAGACGCTCGAGCATACGGGCGCATGTGGCGCGCCAATTCGCCACAAACCTGCGGGATTGCGCAGAAGCGCCCCACTGACTCTCAGAGTCGGAGGGGCTTACCAACGGCGTCGCTCTGGAGTGGCAATCCCGCCCGACTGCGAGTGACACGCAGACTAACGTGGCGACGCAATCAAAGCAGGAGTCAGGTCCTCCGTGGGTATGCAGTTTGCTTGGCGTGGCGTACCCGGGAATTCCGGCTCGAACCCCAAACCACTTGCTCGTGCTTGGTATGCGCATGAACTCCGACAAATATTTCGGGCTGCCAATTCTGGCGGGACAGCCGCTGGTGGTCGCGTTCATTGGGACCTGGGTCGAGCCTCTCGCGACGGCACGGTCGCGCATTGACGAGGAGCTGCGGGGACTCGGCGCGACGCTGCTGATCGTGGCGGAGGGCAGCGTGCGTTGCTTTCGCCCCGACGACGACATGGTCGTCCTGTCCGGAAGTGCGGCGGAAGCGGCCGCGAGCGAGATCTGTCGTCGCTGCGGGATCGATCCGGATCGGGCGCGGGCAGGGGAGTTTACGGTCGCACTCCTCGACGAGTTTGACGTGTTACTGCGGCGCGACGTGCGCGCCGGGCAGCGTCGCTGGCTCGCAATCTTGCTCGAGGCTTTTTCACTGGCGGGGCACGCGGCAGAGTGCCCGCCGGTCTCTTATGTCGGCATTTCCCGGCGTGAACTGGTACTTGCGAGTCTGGCGGGGGCGTTCGCGCTGATCGGCGCGGACGCTTGCAAGCCGCAGCCACGAGAGCGGTCGGTGTTCGCCAGTAAGACCGCCGCTCCGAAGGGCCACGAGCGTGAGATTTCTCTCGTCGTCAACGACCACCGCCACCGACTCGCCCTGGAGCCGCGGGTTTCGCTGCTCGACGCGTTGCGCGGACCGCTCGGTCTAACCGGAACCAAGAAGGGTTGCGATCACGGGCAATGCGGGGCTTGCACGGTTCTCGTCAACGGGCGACGCGTGAACGCTTGCTTGATGCTGGCGGTGATGGTGCAAGACGTGCCAATCGTCACCATCGAGGGTCTCGCGAAGGGCGAGACCCTGCACCCCATGCAAGCCGCGTTCGTACGCGAGGATGCTCTGCAGTGCGGGTACTGCACGCCCGGACAAATCATGAGCGCGGTCGGCCTGATCGCCGAGAACCGTGCTCACAGCGACGCGGAAGTGCGCGAGCACATGAGCGGCAACCTCTGTCGGTGCGGGGCCTATCCGAACATCGTGGCTGCCATTCAACGCGCACGCAAAGAGGGCATTCCCGCATGAAAGACTTCGACTACACGCGGCCGGTCACGCTCGAGGAAGCCGCTCGCAGTGGTGCGCGCAACAACGCTCGCTTCATCGCGGGTGGCACACTGCTCGTCGACCTGCTGCGCCTCGATGTGGAGCGTCCGGAGTTGCTCGTGGACCTCAATGGAATGCCTTGGACACTGATCGAGCAGGAGCCCGACGGCGTGCGCATCGGCGCGCTCGTGCGCAACACCGAACTTGCCACCCACCCGCTGATCGTCGCGAAGTTTCCGGTGCTCGCCGAGGCCTTGCTATCCGGTGCGTCGCCGCAGGTCCGAAATATGGCGACTGTCGGTGGCAACCTCCTGCAGCGCACACGCTGCTCCTATTTCCGCGATGTGCTCGTGAAGACGTGCAACAAGCGCTCGCCTGGCTCCGGCTGCGCGGCGCTCGAGGGGTACTCTCGGATGCACGCTATTCTGGGTGGAAGCGCGGGTTGCATCGCGAGCCACCCCTCGGATATGTGCGTAGCGCTCGCGGCACTCGACGCGCGGGTTTCGGTTCAAGGAAAATTGGGGCCACGCGACGTGCCGTTGACGGACTTTCACGTGCTTCCGGGCGATCACCCCGAGCTTGAGAACGTGCTTTCCCCGGGGGAGATCGTGACCCACATTCGCCTGCCAGACTCGCCCTTCGCCAAGAATTCGGCCTACGTGAAGGTTCGCGATCGCGCAGCGTTTGCCTTTGCTCTGGCCTCCGCTGCCGCAGCGCTCGAGCTCGAAGGAACTGCGATTCGCTCGGCGAGAGTGGCGCTCGGTGGAGTTGGCACCAAGCCTTGGCGCTGTCGTGAGACCGAGGCCAATTTGGTGGGGCGCCCAGCGACGCGCGAGAGCTTCGAGGTGGCGGCGCGCCTCGCGCTCTCCGGAGCCAAAACCACGCCGCACAACGATTTCAAGGTGAAGCTCGCCGAGCGCGTGATCGTGCGCGCGCTGGAGAGCGCCGGGAGCAAAGCATGAGCGACTCGATTCTGGGCAAAGGTATCGATCGCGTGGATGCGCGCGCAAAGGTCACGGGCGCGGCGCAATACGCGGCAGAGATCGCGGTCGCAAATCTTGCCCACGCCGCGATCGTCAGCAGTCCGGCGAGCACGGGCCAGCTCAGCGCGATCGATACGCGCGCGGTCGAGCGCCTGCCCGGTTTGCTGCGCGTACTAAGCTTCCAAGATGCCCCCAGGCTGCCGGGCGCCAAGCTGCAGAGCAATCCGAACGATCGCATCTTGCAGCTTTTGCAGGATGACCTCATCCTCTACGCGGACCAACCGATCGCGCTGGTAGTCGCTGACAGCCACGAGTGTGCCGAGGAGGCCGCCCAGCTCCTCTCGCCGCGCATTGTGAGCCACACACCGAGCGTCGAGCTGGCGAGCGAGATCAGCCGAGCCTACGCCCCGAAGACGGCCGGTCCGCATGGCCCCACGGACTCACGACGGGGCGACCCCGACAGCGCGTTGCAGGGCGCGGCCGTGCGCGTCGACCAGACCTACGAGACTCCCACGCAGAATCACAACCCGATGGAGATGCACGCTGTGACCGTGGTCTGGCAAGGCTCGGAGCATGTCACGATCTACGACACATCGCAGGGCATCTTCGGCGTTCGTAAGAAGATTGCCGCGCTTTTTGGGATCCCCGTCGACAACGTGCGCGTCATCTCGCGCTATGTGGGCGGTGGTTTCGGCTGCAAGGGGTCACCGTGGTCGCACGTCGCACTCGCGGTCATGGCGGCACGTGTGGTCGGGCGCGGTGTCAGGTTGGGGCTGCGTCGCTCGCAGATGTTCTCATTGGTCGGCTTCCGTCCGCGCACCGTGCAGCGCGTGGTGCTAGGAGCCGACCGGGCCGGCAAGCTGCTTGGGATTCGACACGAACTTACCTCTGAAACCTCGCGTTTCGACGAGTTCTTGGAGCCGAGCGCGGTCCAGACTCGAATGCTGTATGCCTGCCCCAACGTAGCCACGACGCATCGGCTGGTGCGCCTCGATATTCCCACGCCCACGTTCATGCGAGCACCGGGGGAGTCGTCGGGGACGTTTGCGCTCGAGTCTTGTATGGACGAGCTCTCCTACGAACTCAAGCTCGATCCGCTCGAACTCCGGCTGCGGAACTACGCCGAGCGTGACGAGCAGGAGGACAAGCCATGGTCCAGCAAGTCCCTGCGCGAGTGCTATCGCGTAGCCGCCTCACGTTTTGGTTGGGAAAAACGCAGTAAGACCGTGCGTTCCATGCGTGCGGGGAATGCGCTCGTGGGCTTCGGCATGGCGACGGCGACCTACCCAGCGCGGCAAAGTGCGGCGTCGGCGCGAGCGCGCTTGCGTAAAGACGGCAGCGTGCTCGTGCAGGCGGGCTCGCAAGACATCGGCACTGGGACCTACACCATCATGGCGCAGATCGCGGCAGACGCGCTCGGCATACCCGTGGAGCGTGTCACCTTCGAACTCGGCGATACCACGTTGCCGGAGACTCCGGTGTCCGGAGGCTCTCAGACCGCTGCCAGCACGGGCTCCGCGGTCAGGCGGGCTGCGCTCGAGTTGCGGCACAAGGTGGTCACGCTGGCGCTTTCCGACCCGACTTCGGCCCTGCACGGGATGCGTGTCGACGAGGTTGAGGTGGTGGATGGCGTGCTTCAGAGTCGCGCGCGACGCGACAAGAAGGACAGCTACAGCGAGCTCATGGCGCGTGCCAAAGAACCCGAGATCGAAGTGGAGCTGCACACACCGGAGAAGCCGGAGCGCGCGCGTTACTCGTGCCACTCTTTCGGCGCACCCTTCGTGGAAGTACGGGTCGACGAGGAACTCGGGGAGGTGCGGGTCACGCGCGTGGTGGCCGCCTATGCGGCGGGTAAGATCCTGAACGCCAAGACCGCGCGAAGTCAGCTGATGGGCGGCATCGTATGGGGGATCGGATTTGCGCTCTTGGAGCGCACGGTGCGGGATCCACGCAGCGGACGCGTCGTGACCCGGGACCTTGCGGACTACCACCTGCCAGTCAACGCAGACGTCCCCGAAATCGACGTGGTGCTAGTGGACGAGCAAGACCCATACGTAAATGACGTCGGCGCCAAGGGGATCGGGGAGATCGGTATCACCGGTGTCACGGCTGCCATCGCGAACGCCGTGTATCACGCCACTGGGCGGCGCGTGCGAAGCCTGCCCATCACGCCCGACAAGTTGCTCTAAGGAGCCCATTCATGCACGAGCTCTCGAGACTGTGTGAAACTGCCCGCGGTTTTCGTGTGGCGGGGGAGCCGCTGTTCCTTGCGACTATCGTGCGCGTCGCGGGCTCGAGCTATCGGCGACCCGGCGCCCGACTGCTCTTCACGACGGGGCGCGTGCTGGCCGGCTCGGTCAGCGGCGGTTGCCTTGAAGCAGATCTCGTGCGCACAGGGCCTTGGGCGGTGCGCGCGGGCCCCGTGCTGCGCTCCTATGACGCGCGGGACGACGATGGTGGCCTGGCCGCGCGTACCGGCTGCGGCGGCGCCATCGAGCTACTGATCGAGGCGGATTCGCCGCTCTCAGCGGCCGACCCGCTGCCCTTCATCGCGGGCTGCCTCGAGCGCGAAGAGCGTGGCTGCGTCGTGACGGTGTTCCAGTCGGCGCGCCCGGAATTGAAACCAGGGGACCGCCTGCTGGTGGATGCGGCCGGCGTGCCGCGAGCCACGACATTCCGCGACCTATCCATTCAACGTACGCTATTGCTCGCAGCGAAGGAGGCCCTGTCAGACGGGACTTCACGCGGCTACCGGTCAAGGGACGCATTCGAAGCATTGATAGAGGTCGTCGAACCGCCGCCGCACTTGTTCGTCTTCGGTGGCGGTCCCGATGCGTTGCCGATTGCCGAGCTGGCGCGCGCGATTGGCTGGAATGTCAGCGTTTGGGAGCGGCATCAACGCCCGTCCGTGCAGGACCGCTTCTTCGGCCGAGCGCAGGTTGCTGCGGGCAGCACGAGTGACGCCATCAGAGCCCTGAATGCTCGCGCCACGCCGCTTTCGGTGATCATGTCTCACGACTACGAGAAAGACCGTGAACGCTTGCGGCTGCTGCTCGGGTCGCGGGCGCGTTACATCGGTGTCTTGGGTCCTGCGCGCCGCACGCGGCGCATGTTGGGCGAACTCATGCGCGCTGGAGAGGCCTTTTCAGAGCAGCAGCTCAGCCGCGTGCACGGTCCGGCGGGTCTTCACTTGGGCGGCGAGACCCCGGCCGAAGTGGCGCTTTCAATCATCTCAGAGGCCCAAGCCGTGTTGCGTGGAACGAGCGGCGCCTTTCTGCGGGACCGCCGTCGACCCATCCACGAGCGGAATGACGAGGCCGTTGAATTGCGCGTCGTACAGGCTCGGGAAGCGTGACTACTGCTGCCGTCGGTTGCGCCGTGCTCGCCGCCGGGGCTTCCCGTCGTCTCGGTTTGCCCAAACAGCTGCTGACGGTTGCGGGCGTCCCACTCGTGCGGAGTGCGGCCGAGTGCGGCGTCCATTCGGCCGCAGCTCGAACGGCCGTGATCGTGGGCGCGAGCGCATCACGAGTGCGGCGCGCAGTGGGCGCCCTCGCCGTTGAAATCGTCGAGAACCGAGCGTGGGCGGAGGGCTTGTCGACGTCGATTCGAAGTGCCGTGGCCTGGGCCGAGCGTCGCGGGCTCCAGGGCTTGCTGATTGCGCTCTGCGATCAGCCCTACCTGACGTCGAACCACCTGAATGCGCTGCTTGCCGCGCACGCCAAGGATGCTGGCCTCGCCTGCTCTGTCTACGCGGGCACGCGTGGGGTGCCTGCGCTGTTTCCTTCCTCGTACTTCGCGCGTCTGCGTGAGCTAAGTGGCGATCGCGGCGCGAGCGCGCTGTTGCAGAGAGCGCCCCACGTGTCAGAGATCGATTGGCAAGCCGGTGCGCTCGACGTGGACACGCAAACCGACGTCGAACGCCTGCGTTAGATGGGCTAGAAGGAGACCAACTCATGGCAAACCAGGGCAACAAAACTAGGGTCGCCAGCACGAGCGGGGAGCAGCGGCAGCGCGCGAGCGCGCGCGTCCCCAGCTCAGCTAGGGTCGGCGCTCGAGTCGGTCTGAGCAGCAGCGCGCGCGAGGCGGACCAGACCTATGCACTGGCGAGCGTGCTCTATCATTCGCTGCAGGGGGCGGAGGCCGCGCGGCGGTACATCGAGGACGCGCAGGCTGGTGGAGACGACGAGCTCGTTCGCTTCTTCGAGGATAGCCAGTACCTGGATAACCAGAGGGCCTCCCGCGCCAAGCGGCTCTTGGCCAGTCGGCTCGCGGAGGGGCCCGAAGACGAAGACCAGGATAGCGTCGGCTGAGAGCTCGTTCAGCTGGCGCGTCCGCGTGCGAGCGGCGTCAGTTCAACTGAGCTTGCCCGAACGGCGTAGCTGTTCGAAAACTCCCGGCCAGTCGGCATCTGGCTGAGAGATGGCATGACGCAAGTTGTCTTGCTGCTTGTGGGAAATTTCTGCGGGCAATGGCGGCACGTTGGGGTCAGTGACTGCTTCGATCAAGAGCGGCCTGCGTGTGATGAATGCGCGCTGACACGCCGCTACCAGCTGCTCGTTCGCGGTGACACGCAGCGCTTCGAGGCCCACGAGCTCCGCGTAGCGCGCGTACGGAAAGTCAAACAGATCTTGGCTGGGCGCAAACTTCGGCTCGCCCCCCATCACACGCTGTTGCCAGGTTGCAGAGCTTAGCTGACGATTGTTCAACACCAAGACGACGAAACGCGGATCCTCCCACTCACGCCAGTGCTCTGCGACGCTAATCAAGGCGTTCAAGCCATTCATTTGCACGGCACCGTCTCCGACTAGCGCCAGCGCGGGACGTGCTGGATGATTGAGCTTGGCGGCGAGGGCGTAGGGAATGCCAGCGCCCATCGTGGCGAGCGTACCGGACAAAGAGGCCTGCATGCCCCGTCGCAACTGGATGTACTGCGCGTACCAGAACGTCGCGCTGCCAAAGTCCGCAGCCAGCATCAAATTGTCGGGGAGTACCCGGTTCAGTTCCCAAAACACCCGTGCTGGGTTCAGCTGCGTCGCGTCGGCGAGCGCCGTCTGTTCCAGTTCTCGGCGCGACTTTTCGACGTTGGCGTGGACGTATTCGCGAAAGCTGCGGTCGGGCTTCATGTGCAAGCGAGGCAGCAACGCCTGTAGCGTCTCCGCGCTGTCCCCCACCAAATCGACCTCGGTCGGGTAGCATCTGCCGAGAGAGCGGGCGTCCAAATCAATCTGCACCGCGCGCGCTTGGCCGGCCGTGGGCAGAAACGTCGCGTCAGAGAACTGTGTTCCGACCATCAGCAAGGTATCGCAAGCTTTCATCATGTCGTGGCTGGCGCGCGTCCCGAGCCAGCCAATCGAACCAGTGACGAAGGGCACGTCGTCCGGGACGCTGGCCTTGCCGAGCAACGCCTTGGCGAGCCCGGCGCAGAGTCGCTCGGCCACGGCGAGCAGCTCATTCGTGGCCTTTAGGGCGCCCGCGCCCGCCAAGATCGCCACTCGCTTGCCCGCGTTTAGAACTTGCGCGGCGCGTTCGAGCTCGGCTTCACTCGGAAGCACGCGAGGCGAAACATGGCCAGTCGCTGAGGCTCGCCCGTGCGCGTGCTGGGGCTCGGCGACGGCGTCGAGAAGCTGCACATCTTGGGGCACGACCAGCGCCGCCACCGTGCGCTCGGAGAGCGCAATCCGTATGGCGCGGTCGAGCAAATGGCGGGTCTGCTCGGGGCTCGATAGCACTTCGACGAATTCGTGAGCCACGTCTTTGTAGAGGGAGACGAGGTCGATATCCTGCCGATGGTACGCGCTAGCGCTGCGTGACCCTTGACCGAGGATGGCGAGCACCGGCTGATGGTCGAGCTTCGCGTCGTACAGGCCGTTCAGCGCCTGCATGGCGCCGGGTCCTTGCGTGACGAGGCAGACTCCAACGCTTCCGGTATATTTGGCGTGAGCGCAGGCCATCAACGCACAGAGCTCCGCGTGCGGCGGCTGGATCAATCGCGGCTTGTTGCCGGCGCGCCCGAGTGCTCCGAGCAAGCCACTGATGCCGTCTCCAGAATATCCGTAAATGTGTCGGACGCCCCAATCGGTCAGGCGCTGAATCAAAGCATCGCTGACGTTGCGGGGAGACGCCATGGGGCCGCACTCATGCAAAGTGAGTGCCGCTAGCGGAGAGGTGGGGCTCATCTCTCGCACGATCTTCCGGCGAGAAGTCCATTGGGGTCCGCGACAGGCACGCTCGCCTCTGCGAGGCAGCACTGAGGCAGCGAGCCTGCGTCTCTGGCGTCAACCCCCGGAGGGACGCGAGTACTCAGCGCGTGCGGCGGAGCTTTCGTCGACGCGCGGACCGTGCGCGCACGGCACGAAGCCTGCAGCTGGGTGCGAAGCGTACAAACGGCGCGCCGAACCGAGGCTAGAGGCGCTTTCGATCGCAACGAAACAACCCCGAGAGCGGGGCGAAGCAAGCGAGGGCAACGCATGGCGCGAGCGATTTGGACCGGAAGCGTCGGATTTGGCTTGGTGCAGATACCGGTCGGCCTGCATGGCGCGGAAGACCGCGCCGAGCTCGAAATGACGCTGCTCGACAAGCGCAATTTCGCACCCGTCGGCTACGAGCGCGTGAACAAGAAGACGGGGAAACGAGTGGAATGGGAAAACGTCGTCAAAGGCTACGATCACGGCGGCGGAAAATTCGTGATCCTCAGCGACCGGGACTTCGAGGAGGCGAACGTCGAGGCCTCGCGTCAGATCGACATCTTGGACTTCGTCGAGTTTTCCGCGATTGATCCGCGCTACATCGATCGTCCCTACTACTTGGCGCCCTTGAAAGCGGGCACCAAAGCCTATGCGCTGCTGCGGGAGACCCTGCGCCGCACCGGCAAGGCCGGCATTGGCAAAGTCGTGATCCGCACTCGCCAACATTTGGCAGCGGTGCTCGCGCACGAAGATGCATTGCTGCTGGTACTCCTGCGCTTCAGCGACGAATTGCGTGACACCAAGGCTCTCAATTTACCGAGCACCAACTTGAAGACGCTGGGCCTCACCGCTCGCGAGCTCTCCATGGCCGAGAAGCTCGTCGAAGGCATGGCAGCGAAGTTCGAGCCCGAGAAATACGCTGACGAATATCGGCGCGATTTGTTGAAGCTCATTCAGCGCAAGGCCAAGGCGGGAGAGCTCAACAGCATTCCGGAAGCGACCCGACGCAGGCAACGTCCGGCAAGCTCCACTGCCGGGATCGATTTGGCGGCTCTCCTCGCCCAAAGCGTGGCTGGTGCCAGCAAGCCTGTGCGCTCTGCCGCCAACGAGAATCACAAGCCCGCACGCAAGGTCGCCTCGACGCGTCATGCGCGACACGAGACGCGTCAACGAAAGTCCGCGTGAGACCCGCGATGACGCGCGCGCGAGGTTGGCGCTCAGTCTGCAGGTCGCGGATGGCTCGTGATGTAGTCGACTATCTTCCGCCACTCGCAGCGCCCCTCGATGTCGAGCGCGTAAAATAGCTTGCGCACCACATCGACGGGGGGCTCGTCCCGCATTTGCTTTGCGAGGTCGTAGGCTTCGCTCCTTGAGAGCCCTTCGCTATTCGGGATGCTCGAGACTGGTTTCATAGGTAAGCCCTAGCGAAATTGGTGCCAACGGCGGTTGCTGGTGCGGCGCATGCCCCGCAGCGGGACAATCGCGGAGTAATCGTGCACGTCAAGTTGCATGCGGTGCACCAGGTCGTAGGCGCTGCTTGAGGCGAATGATAGCTTCGAACGGATCTCGTTTTAGCGCTTTGAGCCTGGGTCCGATCGAGCGCAACGTGAAGCGCTCCGGTCGGAATTTGGCGTCGAGCTCGTCCCAGTCGACTGGGACTGCGAGCGGCGCGTTTTCTCTCGCGCGGGTCGAGTATGGAGCGACGAACGTAGCTCCTCGAGCGTTGCGTAGATAGTCGATGAAGATCTTCCCCTTGCGACGCGCCTTGGATGCGTTCGCCAAGTACTTGTCCGGCTCACTCGCCGCAATCTCCTTGGCCAGGCGCTCGCAGAAGGATCTAGCTTGCGTCCAGTCGAGATCCGGCTCGATCGGAACGCAGACATGCAGACCTTTACCACCGGTGGTTTTGACGAAGCTCTCGAGCTTTGCCGCGCGGAAGATCGCGCGCAAATGGCGTGCGCAATCGACCACAGCGCCGAACTCGACACTTGGATCGGGGTCCAAATCGAAGACTAACAGGTCCGGCCGCTCGAGGTCATCGGCACGGGAACCCCAGGTATGCACCTCGAGGGCCCCGAGTTGCACGAGCGCGAACAAACCCCCTGCATCGTCGATCACGGCGTACGGCGCTTTGGCGTCCTGCTCGGGAATGGAGACCGTACGGACGCCTTCGAGCGTCCCTTGGCCGAGGTGCTTCTGAAAGAAGCAGGCTTTGGTCCAGCCGTTCGGGCAGCGCACCAAGGTGAGCGGGCGGTTGGCGACGTGTGGCAGCATACGCTCGGCCACGAGCTCGTAGTACTCGAACAGCTCGCGCTTCGTAATGCCAAGCTCCGGGTAGAGCACCTTGTCCGGATGAGTCAGCGGGGGACCGCGCTTGGGGAGCGCGTCGCTCGCAAGGGGCGCTGCAGATTCGACGACCTTCTGGCGCGCCCGCTCGCGCTTCACTTCGCTGACGGATTTGTCTTCGCGGAGGCCTTCGAATCGCGGATGCCGCAAGAGCCCGCCCTCGGTAAACCCCGCAAAGGCGACTTCAGCAACCAACTCGGGTTTGACCCAATGGGCGTTGCGCGGGAGGGCGCCTTTCAGTCCGCTGAACGCTGGGGACGCTACCCCGAGCGGTGCCAGGCGGGTCGCCAAATCCTCGAGAGATTGTTGGCTGAACCCGGTCCCGACACGGCCCGAATAGCGTAGCTTAGTCCCTTCGCGAAGCGCGAGAAACAAGGCCCCGAGATGGCTCCGAGAGCCGCGTGGCTCGCTGTAACCCACGATCACGAACTCCTGGCGCGCTCCGCACTTGGTCTTCAGCCAGTCGCGACCTCGACCTGCGCGGTAAGGCGCGTCGGCACGCTTGGAAACGATGCCTTCGAGTCCGAGCTCGCAGGCCTTGGCGAAGAATTGCGGCCCATCGCCCACGACGTGGTCCGTCATGCGGATTCGCCGTTTAGCGCTGCGCGGCTGCCGGGCAATGAGCTTCGCGAGAAGCGCCTTTCGGGCCTGCAATGAGCAACCCCGCAGATCGAAGCCGTCCAAGTGGAGCAAATCGAAGGCATAGAACACCAGCGAGTCGTTTTGCTGCGCGCCGAGGGAGTTCTGTAGCGCTTGGAAGTCACTGACCCCATTTGGGTTCAACGCCACGAATTCCCCATCCAAGAGCGCCGATGTTGCCGGAAACTGTGCAAAGGCGCGGGTCAGCGTCGGAATGCGCTCGGTCCAGTCCTTGCCATTGCGACTGCGCAGGGTGACCTTTCCGGCGTCGAGTTCCGCGAGCAGTCGGTAGCCGTCGAACTTGATTTCGTGCAGCCAGTCGGGCCCCTCGGGCGCGGCGCCGACCAGAGTGGCAAGCTCGGGTTCGCAGGTGCTCAGGGCGGCGCGCAGTGCTCCTGGTAGCGCTGCGGGGGCGTCCGGTGCTGCCGCTCCCGGCACCTCGGCGGCGATTTCCGGAAGAGTGCGGCCCGAGAGCGCGCTGCGCGGTTCGGCGTCCAAGGCAGCGGCCTTTCCGGTGCGCGCAAAGTCGTCGCGCGATTTGAAGAGAAGCCAGCCGCGCTGGTCCTTGTCTGTGTCCTTTGGCGCCGTGCGCACCAAGTGCCATGCGCCTCTTAGTTTTTCACCATTCAGGGTGAAGGAGAGGCGGCCTTTTCGATAACTGGCCCGGGCGTCGCCCTCGGGCGACCAAGTGCCGCGATCCCAGACCTGCACGGCGCCTGCGCCATACTCTCCCTTCGGGATCGTGCCCTCGAACGAGCCGTACTCGAGCGGATGCGGCTCTGTCTCGCGCGCGAGTCGCTTGACCGCGGGGTCCAGGCTCGGCCCCTTCGGGACAGCCCAGCTTAGCAGCGCACCATCGAGTTCGAGTCGGAAGTCGTAGTGGAGTTGCCGCGCGGCATGCATTTGAACGACGTAGCTCAGCGCCTGCGAGGCGGAAGCGCGCGCACCGCGTGAGGGCGCGCGCTTCCCGGCTGGTTCCCGCGTCTTCTTGAAGTCGCGCTTCTGCCGATAGGTCGTGAGCGTGTCCGGCTGCGCGCTCGTGCGACGCTTGGCAGGCTGCTTTTGCCCGTTGCCGATCTTCTTCGTGGGTCTGCTCATCGCAACCATCTGCGCGCAAGTTCGCCTCGCTGGGGCGACAATCTCGCCCGCTCAAGCGCGCCCTCGAGCCAGCGCGCTTGGACGACGCGGGCGTCGGCCCGCACTTTCGTTTCAAGGGCGCGTGCCGGCGGAATTGGTCTGCGTGGTTGGCTGCGCGCTCGTGGGTGGCTTCCCAGCGCTCCCGGCCGCGTTTTGCGCTGGGTTGTGCGCGCCGGGCGCTTCTTGGGGGCCGCTCGCGCCGTTAGGGGTCACGCTGCCTTGCGTGTCGCGGTCGGACGGGGTCGAGCCTTCGACGATGATTTCCACTCGTCGATTGTTGGCGCGCCCCTCCGCGGTATCGTTGCTCGCAACAGGATTGGCCGGGCCGAGCCCCTGAGAGGAGATGCGGTCCGCAGGGATTCCGTGGGAAACCAGGTAATCTCTGACAGCAGCGGCGCGCCGCGTGGAGAGGTCCTGGTTCAGGGCCGCTGATCCACGTGAGTCGGTGTAGCCCTCGACGCGAAATTTGGTGTGAGGGTCGCTCTGCTTCAACGCTGTCGCGACCTGGTCGAGCTTCTGCTCCGCTGCCGGCAGGAGCTCGGCCTTCCCGCTCGGGAAGATGACGGCGCCGGACAGCGTGATCACGGTGCCACGCGGCTCCTGCTTCACCGCGGCGATGCTGGCCAGCTGAGCCATCGCCTCTGAGGCGCGGCGCTCTGCGTCGAGTCGACGTTGACGCTCGCCCTCGAGCTCACCGTGCTCGTTGGCTAGCTCGGCCCGGGTGGAGCTGAGTTCTTGCTGCGTGGCCATCTGATTCTGGTCGCGCTTCTGCTCGAGCTGCTGGGTCGCGACGCTGGTTCGCTGATCGTCTTGAACGATGTTGGCCTGGACCTCGGCGAGCTGGGCCTTCAGTTGCGCAACGTACGCGCGATCCCGCGTGTTCGCAGAGTCACCCTCGTCGTCGAAGGTCTTTTCCGCGACGCGCAGCGAGGTTTCCGCCACGTGTAGTTGCGCTGGGGCGAGCCGTGCCGCGGGGCCGCTTGCCGCGCGTTGATAGGCGGCGCGGGCGTCGACGAGGTTGCGCGGGGTGCCCGACGAGCACGCGCTCACGACGAGCAGAACAGAGGAAAGGGAACTGAGTCGCTTGAACATGAATCACCTGTTGCGAACGGCGCTGGTGCCGCGGGGGTCCGACTGGATCATTGATTGTAGGTAGCGTTCGGGTTTCCCGGATTGGGGCGGGCCGGTGGCGGCGCGGGGTTCTGGGTAGAAGGGGCCATATTTATGGCGGAGCCGCTGTTCGCTGCCTGGTTTTCGGCCTGCTCAGCGCGCTGACGGGCCTCCGCCTCTCGCGCAATCGCAAGCGCGAGTTCGGCATCGTTGTAGGCACGCAGGGTCAAGTAGTCCGCGCGTTGGTTGTTGCCCGCATCCATCAGTTTGCGAGCGGTCGCAATCTGCTCCTCCGAAAGCTTCAGGTGGAGCGCGGCCTGTGGATTTCGCGTGGCGCCGGCCTCCTGGGCTCCTCGGGTTGCAGCGATGGCACTCGCCAAATGGTCGCTGGGTGGGGGGTAGCTCGCGCACGAGGCCAAGAACACTGAAATGGGGAGTAGATGTTTCATGGGGATAGCCTTCGCCCTTCGATGCGCACTGCCATGTGGCGATTTGCGTGCCACGCGCCGCCTGCCTGTTCGCGCCGGCAGCGCGCCGCGCAAGTGCGCCCACAGCTTGCGCGATCTCCCCGGATCAGCGCTGGCTTCGCAGAAGCTCGTGACGAGGCGAAAGCGTCGAAACGCGCAGTTTTGCCTCAGCTGGCAACCTTCGCCGCAAGCCCAATTCAATGCCTCTTGCCGGCGTCCATAACCGCAGGTTCGTCTGGTCCGCCAGTTGCAGCGAGCCTCGCGCAGAACGTACTCGCGTTGCGGACCAAGAGTCCTTCTTTCGGAGAATCGAGACATCATGACCAGACGCTTTCACGCACTTTGCAGCACTCTCACGGTCGCCGCTGTTTGCCTTGTGCCGGGACTCGCCGCGGCGCAGCAGCAGCCGGGCACCAACGTTCCGACGCCGCTGCCACCGACGGCTGCAGGTGCGGAGGTTGGCGCGACCCCCGCGCCGTTTACGCCTGGGTTGTTCCACGCGCCGGGAGAGGAGCCTGTGATCGACGCCGACACCACGCGGACCACCTACCCGAACCGCCCGCTGCTGGTGACCGGCGTAGTCTTGCTAGGCGCATCGTATGGCGCTTCCGCGATCGTCGCCGGCATCTCGGATCGCGCCGCGGACGACAAGCTCTACTACCCTGTGGCGGGCCCGTGGCTCGACCTCAATCACCGCGGCTGCGACGTCAGCGCGTGTTCCAACAATCGGCTCGACCGCGTATTGTTGGTTGGCGACGGCATCATTCAGGGGGCAGGTGCACTCGGCATGCTGCTAAGCCTAGTGTTCCCCGAGAAGACGACTCGGCATTGGTATTTGATCGGCAACCGCGAGGTTACCGTGATTCCCCAGCTCGGACCCTCGGTCATGGGTCTCGGTGCGGTCGGGCGCTTTTGAGTGCAGCGAGGGGGACTACGACCTTCGCCGGCTGGCGAATGCCATAGTCCCCAACTTGGTGCGGATCAGCCGCGCCGCGCGGCGTCGATCGTGGCGACGTCGATCTTCTTCATCGTCATCATCGCCGCGAAGGCTCGCTTTGCCTCGGCGCCGCCCGCTGCGAGCGCGTCAGTGAGTGTGCGCGGGGTGATTTGAAAGGAGAGGCCCCAGCGGTCTTTACACCAACCGCAGTCGCTTTCTTGCCCCCCGTTGCCGACGATCGCGTTCCAGTAGCGGTCGGTCTCTTCTTGATTGTCGGTCGCAATCTGGAACGAAAATGCCTCGCTGTGCTTGAACATGGGTCCGCCGTTGAGACCGAGACAGGGAATGCCCAAAACGGTGAATTCTACTGTGAGCACGTCGCCCGCTTTGCCGGTCGGGAAGTCACCCGGCGCGCGGTGAACGGCGGTCACCTTGCTATCGGGAAAGATGGCGGCATAAAATTGTGCGGCCTCTTCCGCGTCCTTGTTGAACCAAAGGCAGATCGTATTTTTCGGCTTCATGTTCAGGGGTGCTCCTTACTATGAGTCGCGGCAAACGGGAGCGAGGGTAGCAAACCACGTGCCCAATTCGGCGCAAAAGCCCAGCATCCTTCGGGGATGTCGGCCACGCACTTGCCGCTGTACCTCGGCTCAGACCGAGCCCTGTTCGGTTAGGGGCCGAGCGTGGCGCTCGCCTTGAGGACCAGCTTTGCCGTCAAAGGTCGATCGGCGGACGACGAACCCACGAGAATCTCGACTTCTCCCGCCTCGACGCTGAACGCGTGACTTGCGACGTCCCAAAACGAAAAGTCGCGCGCTGAGAGCGGCAGTCGCACGGTGCTCGTTTGTCCGGCGGCGAGCGGGATTCGTGCAAAGCCACGCAGCTGTTGGAGTGGACGCGGAACGCTCGCCTGCGGCGTGCGCACGTAAAGCTCGACCACTTCGTCGCCAGCCCGCGTTCCGCTGTTGGTGACGTCCACGCTGAGCGTGGTGCTGCCAGTCAAGGAGATGCTGTCGTCGGCTAGGCGCAAGTTTGCGAACTGGAAGGTGGTGTAAGAAATCCCGAATCCGAACGGAAATAAGGGCTCGTCAGCGTAGTAAAGGTAGGTGCGTCCCTTTCTCAAATCGTAGTCGCCGATGGGCGGCAACGTGGCGTCGCCCTTGTACCAGGTGGTGGTGAGCTTGCCGCCGGGGTTCACGTCACCGAACAAAGCGTCGACGATCGCCGTGCCCTGCTCTTGACCCGCGTAGAACGCGCACAACAGTGCGGGCACGTGGTCCTTCGCCCAGTCGACCGCGAGCGGACCCGCTGTCACGAGGACTACGATGGTCTTCGGATTGGCGGCGAACACGGCTTGGATCAGATCGCCTTGCGCGCCCGGTAGCGACCAATCCGGTCGATCGAGCTCCTCGCGCAGCACGTCCTGGCTCGTCCCGACGACCACCACAGCGACGTCCGCTCGGCGCGCGGCTTCGGCGGCAGCGCTGATAGCCGACGGATCTGCCGGCCCGGTGACGCTGGTTCCCGCCTGAACGTCGAGGGTCACTCCCCGCGAGGCAAGACGCGCTTGCAGCGCTTGCCGCACGCTCACCGTGTGAACGGGGCCACCGCTGTAGCCACCGAGGGTCACATCCTCTGCGTGCGGTCCAATCAGCGCAACCCGCTGGAGTGAGTTCGCGTCGAGCGGTAGCAGCTGATTTTCGTTCTTCAGCAAGACCAGCGCTTCGCGCGCGGCCTTGAGGGCGAGCTCCGCGTGTGCGTCCAACGCGATCAGCTTGCTGTCGCTGTTCGTATAGGGAAAGTCAGCGGGCGGCTGGAACTCCCCAAGCAAGAAACGCGCGCGCAGCACGCGCTCGAGCGCTTGGTCGATGTCGTGTTCTGCCACCAGGCCTTGGTCGACCGCGCTCTG
Source organism: Sorangium sp. (assembly GCA_019695485.1). Taxonomy (GTDB): domain Bacteria; phylum Myxococcota_A; class Polyangia; order Polyangiales; family Polyangiaceae; genus PMG-095. The sequence goes on along the minus strand of JAEUAF010000350.1, from coordinate 2,186 downwards.
CAGAGTGTTCTGATAGGTGGCGCCGCAATTCAGATCCGTGCCGGCCAGCAGGGCTGCGGCTGAAGCCTCCGGCAGCGTCGCCTTCCAATGGTGCCCGTTCACGATGTCCCAGACCGCATCGCAGTCCGACACGACGTAGCCCTCGAATCCGAAGTCGTCCCGCAAGATGTCCTTCAGCAGCTTGGGGTTTGCAGAGGCAGGGACTCCGTTGACCCGGTTGTACGCTGCCATCACCGAAAACGCGCCGCCTTCTCGCACGGCCGCTTCGAACGCGGGCAGGTAATACTCGTGCAGGAGTTGCTCGTCGATGTCCGAGGAACCTGTGTGGCGGTTGAACTCCGAGTTGTTGAGGGCGTAGTGCTTGGGCGTCGAGACCACCTTCAAGAAGCGCGGGTCGTCGCCTTGGAGGCCCTTGACGTACGCCACCGCCGTGCGCGCCATGAGCCAGGGGTCCTCACTGTAGGACTCCTCGAAGCGACCCCAGCGCGGGTCGCGTAGCATATTGATGACGGGCGCCCAGTAGGTGAGCCCCTTGCCGTCACGAGCGTGGAATGCGCGCGCTTCGTCGGAGATTGCGCTGGCGACCTCGTGGACTAGCGCGGGGTCCCAGGTACTGCCGAGAGCGATCGCTTGTGGGAACGAGGTGGCATCTTGGGTGAGCACGCCGTGCAGGCACTCGCTCCAATATTCGTAAGCCGGCACACCCAAGCGTGGGATCGCCGGAGCCGTGTTGCCGAGCTCGGAGATCTTCTCCGCGAGGGTCATGTGGCTGACCAGCGCTGCGACATCGGCGTTTGGCCAGGCGCGTGGATCGACGTCGGTTGCGGCTGTGCCTCCGCTCGCGTTTGGTGCCGCCGTATGCCTCGAGGATTGTCCGCAACCCCAGGAGAGACAGAGAGCGATGACAACGGAGCAAGATTTCGACGAGTGCATTGGCGGACGCGAGTCTCTACGAAAAGACGGCAATCTGCCAGCACCCCCGGCCCGGGGCGCAAGCGCGTCCAAGGACGCGCTTGGAACAATCTGGCGCCGAGCGGGTTTTGGCGTTCGGCCGCGGCTTAGGCTCCGAGCTCCGCGGAAATGCGCTTGAGCACGGCGCTGGGAGCCTCGGTGATGATGTCGCCGTGGGAGATGATCACGCGTTGCAGGTTGGGCAATCGCGCCCAGTCTTCGAGTTGTGCGCTGACGGCGTGCTTGTCTTTCACCTCCTTCAGCTTCACCGGGAAGACGATGTGTGGCTCGTCGCCGGTCATGCCGAGTGTCTTGAACAACCACCCGCTGACACCTGGGCGGTTGGCCAGATCGAAGATCAGGTCATTTAGAATGACACTTGTTCCGCTGGCGGTTTCGACCACCAGCACCGCTTCCTTGTCATCGGTACCCGGCATCGTCATGAAGCGAACCGTAGGGTCGGCAAAGTCGACCGCTGTGGCGTCCACCGGCACGACCTCTTGAATCTTTTCGCGCGCCCCTGCCGGAGCGATCACTTTTAGAGAAGGATAGCGGTCCTTCCACGGTTTTGCGTCCATGCGGTGAATATCACTGGGGACGATCAGGTAGGCAGGCGTGCCGTACGACTCGAGCGCCTTCATCTCTATCTCATCGAGACAAATGGCGCTGTATATGATCAAGCGCCCCCCTGTGAGGCGAACGATGGTCATTCGACGACTGACCTCCCCCATTGGGGGCATCGTCATCGTGCCAGTCACGGTGAGCAAATTGTGTTCGAGGCGCTTTAGCTTGCCGTGGGGCAGAACAGTCCAGTCGGTGTGCGGTTTTGCCATGAAAGGCTCCTTTGTCGGTGCCTCTCCAGAGCAAGATGTGCGCCGCCGTACGTCTCGCAATGCGAGCGCGCCCTCTTGCGGTATGATGCGCCATGCGTGACGTGGCGTGGGCATACCGAGCAACGCTAGCGCTCATTATGGTGGGCGCGCCCGCCTGTGGCGGCAGAACCGTCGTCGACGAGTCCGCGGGCCCTGTTGGTGGGGAGAGTTTCACCGTTGGGAGCGGCGGGCACAGCGCAGCGGGCGGTGGGGCCCCCACAGCGGGCGGTCGCACCTTCGCGACGGGGGGCGCTTCGACCGCGGCGGCCGGCGTTGCGTCGACGACTACTGCCGGCGCTGCTCGCGGCAGCGGTGGCGCTACCGTTTCCGGCGGCGGTGGCACGCCTGTCGGCGCAGGTGGAG